>JALWSI010000052.1 GCA_027080315.1 bacterium
AGCAATGCCCAAGGCTATGGCAGGATCCAAGAACATAATCATACTGCTGCTGCTGATAGACTCGGGCAGCAACAGAATTGAGAGCTTATACACGCAAAAACCCACACCAGCCCCTATGGCATGCCCCAGAACCATGTTTCGGGGAGATGCCATTGGAGAAGATGGACTATAGAAACACAAAAAAGTGCTTGGCCCCAAAGAGGGAAAAATGAAAGGCCACGATGTGAAGTAGGCAGCCACACCCATAATCACCATGCTTATGCTGCAGGCCACCAGCACAAAGACCGCAGTTAATAGCTTCACATTCACCTTCGTGGCGAGATACCAGAATCTTAGACGCCCTACCTTGCTAAGCTTCCAGAGAAGGGCATCTGCTCCCTTTCTGTTGACCGACTTCCCATTCTGTTTCATAAGAGAAGATATAACCCAAAGAGTGGGAGGCTGGGAAGGTGTTTTTCAAAAAAGTTAAACGCTACGCGGCTCTAAGCACGGGAAACTTCAACAAGATCTTCGGCGGAAAAGAGATCCCTCCTCTCCCAGAGGTTGCTATGAAGCTTCTGGAAAAGATTAAAGATCCAGAGGTCTCTGTGGACGAGGTTGCCAAGGTGATAGAAAGTGATCCTGGTCTAAGTGCACAGGTTCTCAAGATCGTCAACTCCGCCTTCTATTCGTTCCCCAAAAAGATCAGCAACATCACCAGGGCCACAGGGGTACTGGGCCTCCAGAAGGTTGAGAAGATAGCCTTAGCATACGCCATGGTTCACGGAATCAAACACCCGGAGAGAGAGGGGTTTGATTTTGGCGTTTTCTGGACAGACTCCCTCTATCGGGCCCTTTTCGCAAAGCAGATTGCATCCTTAGCCGGCTACGAGCCAGAAGAGGCCTTTACAGGCGCTCTGCTTCAAGACATAGCCCTTCCCGTACTTTTAGGAGAATGGTTTGACGTTTATGAACCCATCTACCAGAGGTGGAGAGAGACAGGGGAGCCTCTTCACGAGATTGAGGAAGAGGAGCTTTCATGGACCCACTTCCAGGCAGGGGCGTGGATGGCAAAGGAATGGATGTTTCCAGACCTGCTTGTCTGCTGCATAGGGCTTCACACCTACTCTGTGGACGAGATAAGGGAGATAGGCGTGGGAGAATCCGCGGTTGAGGCGGTTGCCCTATCCTCCCGCTTGCCTTCAATGTCCTGCAGAAAAGAGGATATTGAAGAGCTTTTTGCAGAGGCAGAGATTATGGGGCTCTCTGAGGGAAAGGTGATGAAGGCCAGTGAAGAGGCCTACGAGATCTTAGGAGAGATGGCAGAGTGCTTTGCAATAAAGGCTGTAAGCAGACCTTCTTTGAAGGAGATGCTGGAGGAGAATGGGTAGCCCTCCAAAATTCGTCCTGTTTGACTTCTGGGAGACCATCTTCGGCTTTCTCTCAGAAGAGGCCTTAGACACCGTGAGAAAAGAGCGAATCTCACTCTTTGCCTCTCTGTTGGATGCAGAAGAATCGGAGGTAGAGCAGGCATTTGTTGAATCCGTTGGGATTCTGGACTCATGGCGGAAGTCCACAGGTATGGAGTTCACTGTGGAAGAGCTGGTGATGGAGATGCTTAAAAGGCTCAATAAGGGCATGGAGTTTCTACCCTCTTTGTCGCATCTCTATATTGAGGTGGTCTTTAGGCATCTACCTGGCCCTTTGGAGGGGGCAAAGGAGCTGCTTGAGGCTCTGCGGGACAGTAAAACCTCCACAGCCATAGTCTCAAACACCATTCACGGGCCCATTGAGAGAAGGTTGTTGAGGTTATACGGTTTTGAGGACCTCTTTGATGCCTTAGTCTTCTCAAGTGAGGTTGGATTAAGAAAGCCTCGTATTGAGATCTTTCAAGCTGCCATAGACATGCTGGGAGCGGATAAAGGACAGACCGTCCACGTGGGCGACAACCTGGAGGCAGACGTGGAAGGGGCCCTTGCTGCAGGGCTTAGTGCTCTTCACATTAACTACGGAGAGGGCACCCCCTTCACCCATCCCAAGGTGATGGGGGCAAAAGACCTTTTTGAAGCCAGAGAGGCCCTCTGGGTATGAAAAAGGCGCCCTTAAAGGGCGCCTTTCTTAGCAACTCTAAGATCACAGATTGAAGCAGATCAGCTTTATCTCTGTCATCTCCTCAATGGCAAAGGCCGGCCCCTCTCTTCCCATACCGCTCTCTTTCATTCCTCCATAGGGCATAAGGTCAACCCTGAAAGTGGGCACCTCGTTCACCATAACCCCTCCAGCATCAATCTCTCTCACCGCCTTAAGGGCGTAAGAGATGTTGCTGGTGTAGATGCCTCCCTGAAGGCCGTAGGGGGAATCGTTCACCATCTCTATGGCCTCGTCTATCGTGTTGTAGGGGTTGATGAGCACCACAGGGCCAAAGGCCTCTCCCTGAAAGAGCTTAACGTCTCTTGGACAATTGGTAACCACAGAGGGACTCAGCATGGCCCCGTCAACCTCTCCACCAACAACCAGCTTGGCCCCTGCCTTAACAGCCTCGTCTATCCACTCAAGCACCCTCTGGGCCTCCTGGGCGGTGATCATGGGGCCCATGTTGGTCTCCTCGCTGAGCTGATCCCCAACCTTAAGTGCCTTCACCTTCTCAACAAACCTCTCCACAAAAGAGTCAAACACTCTATTCTGAACAAATATCCTCTGCACCGAGATACAGACCTGCCCCGCCAAGGCGTAAGCACCTCCGCAGCACCTGCTGGCAGCTGCATCAAGGTCGGCATCCTCACACACCACAACGGCAGAGTTAGAACCAAGCTCCATGGTGCTCTTCTTGAAACCAGCCTTTCTCATTATCTCTTTTCCAATATCCCTGCTGCCGGTGAAAGTAACCATCTTCACCTTGGGGTGCTGCACCAAGGAGTCTCCCACCTCTCCTCCAGGGCCTGTGACCACGTTGAAGGCCTTTGGAGGAACACCGGACTCCCAAAGGAGTTCTCCCAGCATGAGGCTGCTCAAAGGGGTAACAGTGGCTGGCTTCAAGACCACCGAGTTGCCAGCGGCCAAAGCAGGGGCTACTTTATGCATGCCCAGGTTCAGTGGGAAGTTGAAGGGGGTTATTGCCGCAATCACTCCAAGGGGAACCCTGCAGTAGAAGCCCATCTTACCTCCCCCGGTTGGGGCTCCGTCAAAACGCACCTCTTCCCCCGTGAGACGCTTGGCCTCTTCTGCAGAGAGGGTGAGGGTCTGTATGGCCCTTGCCGTCTCCCCTCTGGCCTCTGCTATGGTCTTTCCCACCTCTTTGGCCAGCACCTTTGAGAAATCTTCAGACCTCTCTGTGAGAAGCTGGGCCGCTTTGTGAAGCACCTCGTAGCGCTGGTAGGCGGTAAAGGCAGACCACTCCTTCTGACCCTCAACAGCCGCCTCTACAGCATCGTCAACGTCCTTTGCTGTGCCCCTGGCAATGGTACCGATGACGCTGCCGTCGTAAGGATTGTAAACCTCTATCTCTCCACTTCCCTTTCTCTTCTCCCCGGCAATCAGCATGGTTCCTCCTCCCCTTCTGGTATTCGCTTTCTGACTAAGAATACTCCAAAAAGACTAATTTTACAAGACTACCCATACAGAATAGCAAAATGGGTTTCCCACGGGGAAAGGCTAACCACCGCTGCACAAGCCCTGAAAGGCTCACAAGAAAATTGGAAGATCAGCTCCTTGATCTCAGACGAATAACCCTCTCAATGGCATGATCCATAAACCCCAACCTTCTCCAGGCATCTTCCCTTAAAACGCAGCTGTCGCACCTGCCACAGGGGGGATCCTCTCCCCGGTAGCAAGATAGGGTGAGGGAGTAGTCGGCCCCCAAAGAGAGACCCAAGGCTATGATCTCTGCCTTGCTCAGAGAGATGAGGGGGGCATGAATGGTGAAGGGCCTCCCCTCTACCCCCGCCTTTGAGCCCAAGGTGACAGCCCTCTCCATGGCGTTGAGAAACTCCCTGCGGCAGTCGGGATAGCCCGAGTAGTCAACTGCGTTCCACCCCCCCACAAGATGGGAGATGCCTTTCACCTCCGCGTAGGCCGCTGCGATGCTTAAGAAGATCCCGTTTCTGAAAGGCACGTAGGTTATGGGGATGCCGTTGCTACCGATAACCTCTGAGGCGCTCTTTCTTTCAGGAATGGGGATATCGGCCTGGGTAAGGGCAGATCCCCCTATCTCATTTAGGGCAACCCGAAACACCTTGTGGGATGCAACCTTTGCTCTTTCTGCAATCTCCCGCGCCCTCTCAACCTCAACCTCGTGGCTTTGACCATAGCTGAAGGTGAGGGTGTGCACCCTTTTGAATCTCTCTCTGGCCCAGTAAAGGGCGGTGGTAGAATCAAGCCCTCCAGAGAGGATCACCAAGGCCTCTTGGCTCTTCATCTGGTCACCTTTCCGCTACTCCACAACGACACCGCCCCTTCAAGTAGCCCGTCTAAATGGGCCGTGGAGTTAAGAAGGGTCACCTTGGGCACAAGAAGCCCAAAGAGCAACCTTGAAATAGAGGCGTTGTCCAACCTGAAACGCCACAGGCTGTTCAGGCTCATCTCTAAGATATGGGCAATGATCACGCTGAGCACCCCTCCATGGGACACAATCACGATCTCTCCCTTGTCATGGGATCTCAGGATCCTCTCAAAGGTGGCAAGCACCCTCTCTCTAAAGGCATCCAAGGGCTCCGCCCCGGGGATATTGGCCTCCATGGGGGCAGAGTACCAGAGCTCCAAGGTGCGAGGGTCGTTGGCCCGTATCTCTTCAATCTCTTTCCCTTCCCACTCTCCCAGGCTCACCTCCCTGAGCCCCTCTACCGGTTGGGGTGCTATGCCCAAGACAGAGCCAACCTCCTCTGCAGTCTCCCAGGCACGAAGGAGATCGCTGGTGTAGAGGGCTGAGATCTCTCGCCCTTTCAGGGTCTCTCCCGCAGCCTTGGCCTGTGCATGTCCTTGGGAGGTCAAAGGGGAGTTTGTGTGGCCCTGAACCCTGCCCATGGCGTTGAACTGGGACTGGCCGTGTCTGATGAGATGCACCGTGAGAAGCTCCCCCATCTATCCCTCCAGCTTCCTCTTCAGGGCTTCCTTTGCCCCTTCCATGCGTTGTTCTGCCAGCTCCTCGGTCTCTCCAAAGGCGGTTATGCGCACAGAGATGTTGGTGTTCCTATGAAATCCTGTGGGAAGGGTCTTCAAATAGACCCCTTCAACCTCCTCCATCACCTTTCTGGTGATCCTGCAAAGCACAGACTCGTCCTCTATGCCGCTTGGAACCTCGGCGGTTAGAACCACCCTGCCACCCCTATCCCCAACAAGGCGAAGGAGCCTCTCTCGGGCCCCCTCCTCAAATATGCCTTTAAGCTCCGCTGGCACACCAGGAAGTGATAGCACCACAGCATCTTCAAGCTCCAGCCAGCTTCCCGGAGCCGCCCCTACGGGATTTGAAAGGGGAATTGCCCCTTCTGGAAGCATGGCCATCTTGCGCCTCTCCTCAAAAAGGCCATCTCTCTTAATCTTTCCTTCAATGTAGAGCCTCGCATAGGTTCTCTCCACCATCTCAAGGGCGGTATCGTTAAGCACCAGATCTCTTCCACAAGCCTTCGCTACTGCGGTAAGGGTCATGTCGTCAGGGGTAGGCCCCAACCCCCCCGTTGTGACAACAAGGGAGAACCCTCTACCAAGGTAGTCCGAAAGCACCTGGGCGATCTCATCCAAAACATCATCCACAACGGTGATGCGCTGAAGCTCAAAGCCTAAGGAGGTTAGCTCACCGGCAAGCCAGTGACTGTTTGTGTCAAGGGTGTAGCCCATGAGCAGCTCTTTTCCCACAGAGAGAATGCCCGCTTCCATGCTCTTTACGCCTTCATCCCCTTTGGAGAGTATCCGCTCTCAGGCCCAGGCAGTGAAGCCACAGGGGTGCTGAGGGTGAACTTGCCTGAGAGGATCCACTCTTTGAGAATGTTGGCTATCTCAAGGGCCTTGGAGTAGCTGGAGATGGGCGCAGTGGGCACCTTCTTGCCCCTGATGGTTATGGTGCCAGAACGAAGCTCAGCGTAGCTCACCCTTGCCAAGGGCTCTCCCCCTCCAGTGGCGTAGTGGAGCCCGTAGTCTATCACCTCGGTGTAGATCTCCGAATCTTTAACCCCTGTAAACCTGGCCATCTCTTCGTCAATGATGGGTATGGGTATGCCTATTCCCACAGCGAGGCTGGCACCGTAGCCCACCATGCTCACCCCCCTCAGCCATTTTGGGCTCATCTGTTTCAGGTCTCCCATCACAGCCAACGTGCCCGCTGGTGCCGTCACCACCCCGTTGGGTCCTCGAGGGGCACAGGGATTGTGCTGTGTACCATGGGAGATCACATGGCCTATGCCCCCTCCAAGGAAGATCCTGGTACCCACCCCTATGGTGCGGTAGTAGGGATCGTTCAGCAAAGGGCTGAGTTGGCCTGCGCTACAATAGGTGGCGTTGCCCAGCTCTGGTTTGAGCATACCCATGTAGGTGTAGATGAGACGGTCAGAGCCATTAACCGCACAGGCGTAGTTCTGGTAGCAGTTGCGGGGGTTAAGCAGCATGGCCTCGTTCACCGTCTCTTTCGTGATCACCGTCTCAAGTTCCCGCCTGGGGTAGCAGTCGGTTCCGTATCCAGTGGCCTTCAGAGAGATCTCCTTACCCGCAACAAAGTCCTCTATCACGTGACCACCTCCGTAGCGGAAGGTGCCGGGATACACCTTGTTGCGAGGATCGTCTGCAGGAAGAGCCGTTGCCCCAAGGTAGATGTCCACTGCAGCAAGCCCTCCGTAAGCGGGCACACCGTTCAACCAGGCCTGCTCAATCTTGATCTTGGGACTGGGATGTCCCAGGTTGAACAAGGCGCCCGAGGAGCACATGGGGGCGAAGGTTCCCGTGGTGACCACATCCACCTCTTCCGCGGCTTTGACGGGCCCCTTCTCTTCCACAATGGCTATCATCTCTTCGGCGTTCACCACCACCGCCTCTCCTGCGGCAATGCGCCTGTTGATCTCCTCTATGCTCTTAACCACTCCTCCCATGAATCCTTTGCTCCTTCCAGCGCCTTAAGAATCAAAGCTCACCTCTTGAAATGTGGAGGGCAAGTTACAGCAGAGCCCCAAGAGGTGCAAGGGCGATTATGGCTTGAAAAGTGCCGAAAATACCAGACCCTTAGGGGTGTTTGAGATAGAGAGCTTGCCGCCGTGCTTTTCCACCACCTCACTGAATATGGCCACACCCCAGTGGGGAAAGGCATCTTCTGGTAAAGATGCCCTCCAGGGTTGAATCATGGAATGGATCATCCCCTCTCTAATCGTTAGGCTGGGCACCAGAAGGGCCAGCTCCCACCCTCCAAGGGTGGGATTACCCTCCACCTGAAGGACGGGATGCGAGACTCCCCTCTCTACGGCAAGCTCAGAGGCGGCTTTGAGGAGAAAGAGCAGCCCTTTGTGAAAGACCTCTGGATCCCCCTTAACCACGAAGCTGGCCTGGGAGTTCACCAACCAGTTGACAGAAACCCTCTCAAAGACATCCATCATACGATGTTCGTTAGGAATCTCCCCTTTGGCAAAAAGAATAGCAGCCTTCTGGAGTTCTACGGGAAGATTTATCTCTTTATGGTAAGACAACTCTCCCTTCACCTTGATGTAGTAGGTGTACTCAGAAACCGCGTCCTCTAAGGAGAAGAGGGAACGGTAGATGTAGTTGAGGTAGAGCATCTGCTGGTCGTCTAAGGGGCGCTCTTCAAGAAGCTTTAAAAAGCCCCCCATGGGCATAAGGGAATTTCTGACGGTATGGGCCATGTAAGAGGAGATCCCTGCCAGCACCTTGTACTCCTGACTCATTCTGGTGTTGGTGATGTCTGTGAAGGTGCGCACCACACCGAAGGCTCCATTCTCAGACTCCCAGGGAAGGGTCTTAACCTCAAAGAGGCGCTTATCTTCCTCTAAGAAGAGCACCAGCTCCTCGGTGGCAGGAACCCTGCTCTTCAGCACCCTTCTGCAACTGAGTCCTTTGCAGGGACAACTGGTGCTCCGCATTACG
>JALWSI010000053.1 GCA_027080315.1 bacterium
TGGTGTAATAGGTGGCTCCCCCATAGCCCACCATGAAGAACCCTTTTCCCTCAATGGAGACATCTGTGGGGCTTCCGGTGTTCTCCAAGGCCCCCTGGGTGAATATGCTGTCTATGGCGCCAACCCTTGAGCCAAGCCCCACCTGCACAGGGTTCCTTCCAGGCCTTGTGGCAGTAGGAGCAGTGGCAGCAGCAAGGTTCTGGTAGAACATGTCCTGAAAATAGACATTGGCCTTTTTGAATCCCAAGGTGTTCACGTTAGCAATGTTGTTTCCAATCACGTCCATGGCCGTCATCTGGCTTCTCAAGCCAGCAATGGCGGTAAAGAGTGATCTCATCATAGCGCATTGCCCTCCTTTCTCCCGCATCAGTCGGTCAGCGGGTTAAGGACCTCCTCAAAAGAGGGCCGGTCCTCTCAGTTTTTTCAGCTTTTTAAAACTATTGCACTGTCTATGTTGGTAAATACCCTGCCCTCAACGTCGCTACCTGAAAGGGCAGTGACCACCGTTCCGTTCTTCACGCTCACCACAAAGGCCTTCTCGCCCATTAGAACCAGGGCCTCACGACTCCCCTTCTGCCTGAGCTTCTCAACGGCCCTTATGAATCTCTGGGCATCGGCCTCGCTAAGGTTCAGACCCCTGTCGTCTATCCTTTTCACAGCGTGTTTTGAGACGTTAATGCTGCTTTGGGATGCCAGCAACTGGCGAAACACCTCGCCAAAAGTGGCCTCTTGGGGAAGAGAAGAGGATACAGAACTCGCCTTTTGTCCCGTGGGGCCCTTAGAACCCTTAACAACGTCAAAAGGCGTAATGTTCTTCACCATCTTCTCATCCCTCCAATATGGCTTGAATCTTGTCTATGGTGGTGGTCTTTCCAGAAGCCAGCATCAGCTCAATCTGTTTGTCCTTGAATGAAACTCCAACAACCTTGTCGTATCCCGTAACCTTTGCTGAGACCGCGTTACCGTCTTTGTCGGTGGCAGAAACCTCAACCGAGTAAACCCCATCGGGAATGTCAGAGGCATCAGGCAGAGAATAGGTGCTCTCCCCTGCAGGCAGATCGCCAGCGTCTATCTCTTTCACAGTCTCGCCTGCGCTGTTCTTGAGCACCAACTTAACATGGGCCTCTGACTCCAGGTTGATCTTCACTGGGGTTGCCTTACCCTGATCCACTATCATTGAGTTGGTACCATCAACCTCTACAACCTTGCCCATGTAGCCCACAGCCAAGGTAGATAGAAGCATACCCTCTTGTGCGGTAAAGGCCTTTGAGAAGTTGTCAAAGGATTTACCGAGCTGGATCATCTGTTCAAGGTTAGAGAACTGGGTCATCTGGGCAATGAAGTCTCTGTCTTTCAGAGGGGAGGTGGGATCCTGATTGGAAAGCTCAACCAGAAGTATCTTGAGAAAGTCGTCCTTTCCCAGATGGTTACTCGGCTGAGAGCTTCTCCCCATGAGAGAGCTGGTTAGCCCCTGAGACGAAGGAACCATCATCTCAGCTCACCTCCTTTCTCATGCCTGAATGTTAAGCCCATCTGTTCCCCAGGCAGGAGGAACAGGAGCCGCCTCTGATCCTGAAGTGGCGGTGGAACCGGGAGCGTTGCCTGAAAAGAAGCCGGAGAAGCCCCCGTTTCTCTGAGACTGGTCGTTTGAGCCCTGAGCAAAAGAGTGGAAACTGAAACCGTTCTGGGCCTGCTGATAGTCATGGCTACCTGTCTCAGGATGGCTGAAGGATAGTGAGACCACCTTTATGTCGTGCCACTGCAAAGCGGCCTTCAAGGAGTCAACGTGGGAGTTGAGGTGGTGAAGCACCTGAGAGTTATCGGCCACAAAGTTGAGAGCGATCTCCTTCTCTCCAGAAAGGGTGAGGGATATGTCCAGATCATGCACTCCGTCCATGGTCATCCTGATGTTCATCTGGTGAGACTCTTTTGCATGCACCAACTCCACCTGCTTAACGGTATCCATGATTCTCT
>JALWSI010000054.1 GCA_027080315.1 bacterium
CTGAATCTCTACACAATATTTCATCTAAATCTCATGTATTCTTCAATAGAGAAAGCTCAAAGAAAAAAGGTTATAGATGAGTGTTATTATCCTATACTTAGAATAGCAGAAGAAGGTTTCCCATTTAGTATAGAGCTAACAGGCTTGACCCTTGAGATAATAAGTAGGGAGGATCCTAAATGGGTTGATGGATTAAAGAACTTAATTAGAAGTGATAAGATTGAACTGATAGGAAGTGGATACTCTCAGATAATAGGACCTTTAGTACCCAAGGATGTGAATCTTAAAAACCAGGATATTGGTTTAAAAGTATATGAAGATATATTGGATACAAAACCCTCTATAGCTCTGATTAACGAGATGGCTTATTCTGCAAGTATGATTGATATCTATAAAGAATTTGGTTATGAAGCTGTTATAATGGAGTGGAATAATCCCTATAGATTTAATAAACATTGGAAGAAGGAATGGTTGTATCATCCCCAGTATGCACAAGGTATAAGATACAAACTTCCGGTTATATGGGTTGATTCTATAGCATTTCAGAAGTTTCAAAGATACGCTCACGGTGAGCTATCTCTGAGGGAATACATTGACTATTTATATTCCCATAATAGAGAGAATAATAGGTTCTTTTCTCTGTACGGGAATGACGCAGAGATCTTTAACTTTAGACCAGGCCGATATGAAGCAGAGAGCGATATAACCCATAACGAATGGAATAGAATAATTAAACTTCTGAGGATTTTAAGAAGAAACGATGATTTTGGCTTTATTTTTGTTGCTGAGGCTCTTAATCACCTTGAAGGTAACACTCTAAATCTTGAATCTCCAGAACAGCCTATACCTGTGAAGAAGCAGGAGAAGTACAATATAAATAGATGGGCCTTGACTGGTAGAGATGATCTTAAGATAAATACAGAATTAGCCATGATTCTGGAGCATTTTAGAGAGAATGGTCCAACCGATGATGACTGGAAGAAAGTTCTGTACTTTGCCTCAAGCGATTTTAGGACCCATATAACAGAGAAGAGGTGGTATGAGTTTATTGAAGGCTTAAGTTCTTTCTTAGTTGAGTATAAGATAAAACGAGTTCCTTTGAAATCTACCTCTAAAAATACCACATTCAACCTTAGGAATAACAGATTCTACCTAACCATAGAGTCTGAAGGTTTAGAGATGGTCTTTTCTAAGGTTAAAGGGCTAACTGCAAAGAGCATTAGGTTTAAGAATAAGGGCACTATGCCCCTCATAGGAACACTACCTCACGGTTACTACGATGACATCTCATTGGGGGCAGACTTCTTCTCTTTTCACTCAGTAGTAGAGAGGCCTGGAGAACACAAATACACCAATCTATCAGAGGTTGATTATAGTGTAGAACAACTTGAAGACCGGGTTATTTTAGAGACATATCATGAAGATAGGATTGTCAAGTTTTATAGAAAATACATTCTTTTACACGATAGTATTATGATGTTACTAAGGATAGAGTTACCAGATAGATCATTATCAACTATACATCCATTAAATATAACCTTTATTCCAACTTCCTTTGATAAAGACTCGCTCTTCTTTGCGACTCACAATGGGGGTAGTGATCTTGAGGTCTTTTATTTGAAGGATAAAGAGGTTAATCATTCTCAGAGCTTATCAAGCTTAATCTCTGCAAAGAACGGCCTTGGTGCTACTGAAGGTATTGTTGTTATTGGAGATAAAGAGAAATCCATAGTAGTGGAGCACAATAGAACAATGAGTGCTCTTATTCCATCTATAGTCTTCTCTCCCCTTGATAATACTTTCTTTTTGCGCCTTCAGTATTCGGCTCAAGAGATTGATGATACCTTCTTACCCAATAATAGATCTCAGCTTATAGAGTGCCAGTTTATTATTCATTAGTTGGTTTTTAAGTGTTTATAGAGGAGGTTCTGTTTTGTCTATAAGTATCATAGCCGATGTTGGTAGTAACTTTTACGCCTCTTTGGATGGAGCTAAAAAATACATAAAAGCTGCTGCTGAGATAGGCGTTGACTTTATCAAATTTCAAACCTGGAGTGCCGATACCTTGGTGGCTCCTACTCATCCTGCTTATGAGGTGCTTAAGAAAGAGGTGTATGGGCTTCCTTTGATGTGGCACGGTGAGCTGATTGAGTTGGCTAAAAGCGAGAATGTTGGATTCTTGACCACTCCCACCCAGCCTGAGCATGTGGAGTTCTTAGAAAATATGGGTGTAACCCACTATAAGGTTGCCTCTGGAGACATTACTTTTCTGCCCTTATTGAAAGCCATTGCAGCTACTGGGAAGCCAGTTATTCTCTCAACGGGCATGTCCTATATCCATGAGGTGGAGGATGCCATCTCATATTTTCCATCAACCACAAAGGTGGTGCTTCTTCATTGTGTCTCTATGTATCCCCCTGCCTGGGACGAGATGAACTTGAGGGCCTTAGAGGAGCTGCAAAAGGTTGCGAGATGTAGAGAGAACACCGAGATCGGACTTTCTGATCATTCTCCAGGTTATACCGCTGTGGTGGCGGCGGTTGCCTTGTGTGCAAGGTGGATAGAGAAGCATATCACCCTTAGCAGAGAGCTCAAAACCCCTGATGCCTCTTTTGCTCTGACCGTGGACGAATTCGGAGAGATGGTAGAGCAGGCGAGGCTAACCGAGAAAATCCTCGGCAGGCCTGAAAAGACCCCTTCTCTTTCTGAAATACCTGAGCGGTTCTGGGCAAGAAGGGGCATATACGCAAGAAGAGACCTATCTGCAGGTGATATTCTTACCGAAGAAGACATAATTTGTTTAAGGCCCGCTAAAGGTATAGAGGCTGTCCACTGGGGCCTTTTGGTGGGTAAAAGGCTTAAAGTGGATGTTAAAGAGCGGGAGCCCATCTTCTGGGATATGGTCTCTTGATATGGGTTCCCACCTTTTCCATCAGCCCGTAGAGACGGGGATGTCACACGTTGAATCTGAAGCTCATTATGTCCCCGTCTTGCACCACATAGTCCCTTCCTTCTAATCGCACCTTGCCCGCCTTCTGGGCGTTCTTGAGTGCCGTACTCCATGTGATCCTGGTAAGAGAGTACCTCTGCCCTTATAAATCCCCTTTCAATGTCCGAGTGTATCACCCCTGCTGCCTTATCCGCGGTAGTTCCCCTCTTTATTGTCCACGCCCTCACCTCGTCCTCTCCAACGGTGAAGAAGGATATCAGGTCTAAAAGGGCGTAAGACTCCCTGATGAGACGATAGGTTGCTGGCTCTTCTATTCCCAGTTCTTCTCTGAAGCTTTCGGCCTCCTGGGGAGGAAGCTCCAGAATTTCTGCCTCTAACTTTGCTTGCACTTTCACCACAGTCACATTGTTGGGCAGTTTTATCTCCTGGCTGGGGGAATCTTCTCCACTGTTTAACACAACCAGGCATGGTTTGCCTGAAAGAAAGGAGTATCCTCTCAATTGGGGCTCCATTAGCAGTTTGCTCCCCCTTAAGGGTCTTTGTGAATCAAGGATATCCTTAACCTTTTTTAGCAGCTCCAGTTCTGTGGGGTCTCCCTTCTTCCCCTTGGTGATCTCTCTGGTGAGCCGATCTATACGTTTCTCTACCATCATAAAGTCTGCCAGGATCAGCTCTTCTTCAAAGGCCTCAAAGTCCCTCTCTGGGTTTGGTGGCTCTCCCCCATAAGAGAAGTTTTTCACCACGTGAACCAGGGCCTTCACCTCGTTGAGATGGTGTATAAGGTACTCAAGCTCCTTCTCTTTTGATCCTCCTTTGGCTGACACCCCTTCTGCCAGATCAATGTACTGCACCTGGGCGTAGGTTGTCTTCTTGGGGTTGTAGCTCTTTGAGAGCTCTTCAACCCTTGGATCTGGCACCTGAACCATGGCCATATTGGGTTCTTGCCTTCCTCTCTGGGACAAAGAGACTCCCAAACTGCCTGTGATTGCAGAAAATACCGTGCTCTTTCCAGAGAGGGGCAGACCTACTATCCCGATCTTCAGCGCCATCTTTGTGTACCTTATGACTCAGTTGGTTGTTGGTTCAACAGGATACACTATCTTCAACTGGCCCTTATCAATCTTGAGCAGAAGTAGGGGATGTGGATTCTGGTTAGTGTATCCTTTGAAGCTATCAAACCTTACAGGTCCAAACACCGTGTCGGTCTTCATCTCAATGAGGGCGTTCTTGAGCGAAGCTCTGCAGGCCTTGGGGGATGAGCACTTGACGCTTTTAAGAGCGGTTCCCAGCACCTGGACCGCTGCATAGGCCTCTGCTGCAAGGTAGTTGGGGCTTCTTTTGTATCTTTCTCTAAATTGCTCCACAAATTGCTCAACGTCTGGCCACTTCACTGTGGGGTGCCATTGGCTTACCGTGACGAGTCCCTCTGCCAGACCACCCTGGGCCTTCAAGAAGGATGCCATAGAGAAACCTGCTCCTGCACCCAGAAGCACCTTGGGTTTATAGCCTGATTCCCTTAGCAGCTTTAACACCCTTAAGGCGTCTTCCTGGTTACCAACAAGCATGAGCACATCGGGTTTAATCTTTGCCACCTCTTCTGCTGCCTTCTTACCCTTGTCGGCAATGTCCACCTTCTGGTTGGTCACAACCTTAAGCCCCAGGCTTTTGGCTTTATCCTCGGCAAATACGGTGAATCTGCGGCCAAAGGGGGTGTCTTCATACACAAAGGCTATGGTTTTAGATTTGGGTTCGTTCTTAACTGCGTACTCAAGGAGGGAATCAATGTACCACCTTATTGGAGCATTGAGCCGGAACACATAGTCAAACCCGAAGCGGGATAGAAGCTCCATAGGTGAAAAGGGAGAGATGAGGGGTATCTTGTGCCTCTGGGCCACACCGGCGAGGTAAGAGGTACACTTTGAGTTGCTTCCACCAATAAGGGCCACCACCCCCTTATGGTCTAACTCATCAATCTTCTTCATTACCCAATTCACGTTGCCGTAGCAGGGGAGGTAGATGGGGTCCACGTTGATCCCTTCTTTCTTTAGGTGGTTAATGGCCAAGACGTACCCTTGGCGCTCCCATTTCCCTATTCCACCATGGGCAAAGAAGGCTACCTTTAAGGTGTTGTTGGCGCTCCAGGCATTTCCTGTAAACAGGACTAAAATCGTGAATAACACGGCAAGCCGCATTGCAACCTTCATATCCTCTTTGAGTACCTCCTCACATTCCCAGATAGATCTCTTTGATCTCTTTATTTTCCAACAGCTCTTTTGAGGGACCTTCCATAACGAGCCTGCCCGTTGCAAGTACGTAGCCGTAGTGGGAGTTTGAGAGGGCGAGATAGACGTCCTGCTCCACCAAAAAGATGGTTGTGCCTTCCTGGTGTATCTTTTTAACTATGTCAATAAGATCGTCCACTATGAGAGGGGCTAACCCTAAGGACATCTCGTCTATTAGCAACACCTTGGGTCTTGCCATAAGCCCCCGGGCCATGGCCACCATCTGCTGTTCACCTCCTGAGAGACTGCCAGCCTTCTGATTACGCCTTTCGTGTAGTCTTGGGAAGATGGGATAGATCATCTCATGGAGGTCCTTCTCAATATCTGGATCCTTCCCACGTCTGTAGGCTCCCATCAGCAGGTTCTCTTCCACGGTCATATCTGGAAAGAGCCGTCTACCCTCAGGCACATGGATTATGCCCATCTTAACGATCTCGTTTGAGTTCAAACCGTGTATGGGCTTGCCATCAAAGATGATCTCTCCACTCATGGGCTTGATGAGGCCAGAGAGGGTTCTCAATAGGGTTGATTTTCCAGCGCCGTTTGAGCCTACCAGGGCCACAATCTTCCCCTCTTCAACTTCCAGGTTTATGTCCCACAGGACCTGCACATCACCATAGGCCACGTTCAGATTCTTCACTTCAAGCAGCATGAGACGCCTCTCCTTATCCCACAAGCTCTTTGTATCTTCTGCCCAGATAGGCCTTGATCACCTCTTCGTCGTTCAAGACCTCCTCCGGTGGGCCATCTGCTATTTTCACCCCGTGGCGCAACACGAAGATTCTATCTGTTATGGCCTTTATGGCCCTCATCACGTGCTCAATCACCAGTATCGTCACCCCCGACTCTCTCACCTTCAAGATTAGCTCCACTGCCTTGTCTATTTCACCAAAGTTTAGGCCGGCCATGACCTCGTCTAAAAGTAGTACCTCTGGCCCCATGGCCAGGGCTTTGGCCACCTCAAGCCTCTTTCGGGATGCCACGTTTAAGCTATCTGCTGGTTTATCTGCCATATCCGCTAATCCCACAAACTCAAGCACCTCGTCAGCGGCCTCAATGGCCTCTTTGGCGCTTCTTTCCCTTCCTTTAGCTCCAAACATGGCCCCTACAGATACGTTCTCACGTACGGTCATACCTTTGAAGGGCTTAACCACCTGGAATGTGCGGCTTATCCCCAGGTGGGCTATCTGGTAGGGTTTCATCCCCGTAATATCCTTCTCTTTGAAGAATATCCTTCCCTTGCTTGGAGTATATGCCCCAGAGATCATGTTGATCACTGTGGTTTTGCCAGCTCCGTTGGGGCCTATCAGTCCCAGGATCTCTCCGGGATAGAGTTCAAAGTCCACATCGCTAACGGCGGCGAGGCCTCCAAAGAACTTAGAGATGCCTTCTCCACGAAGAATGGGTTGTTTTGAAGAGACTTGGGCGCTCATACCTTATGCTCCCTGATATTTTCTAAGAAGAAGTTCTTGGTTAGCTTCTTCTCTCCAGACACAAGCTGTATGATGCCTTTGGGAGTGAATATGATTGCCAGAATCACTATGGCTCCAAAGAAGAGAGTGTGGGCAACCAGGAAGTAGTTGGATAGAAACTCTGATATCACCTCTATGGTTGCTGCTCCCAACAAAGGTCCAAACAGGTGGCCTATGCCACCAAACACGGCCATAACGATCATCTTCACTGTTATCTCTACTGAAAACACCGCTTCTGGTTTGATGAACCCTTGCTGGTAGGCGGCCAAGGAGCCTGCCAGTCCTGTGAAAAGGCCACTGAGCCCAAAGGCGGCTATCTTGAATAGAGTGGTGTTTATTCCCACCATGTTGGCTGCATCTTCATCTTCTCTTATGGCTCTGATTCCGTAGCCGAACTTGTGCTTTAAGATAATGAAGGTAACACCCAAGGTGAGGATCAAAAGGGCCAGCATGGAGAAATAGAAGAAGGTATATTGGGCTTTTACGGACATATCCATGATGGGAAGATATATCCCTGAATTTCCTTCGGTTATATCCAAATTGTTCACTAAGGCCTTCATGGCCTCTGCCACTCCCAAGGTGGCTATGGCGAAGTAGTGGCCCCTTAATCTCAACACGGGAATGCCAATAACCACGCCAAACAGGGCCGCTCCAATCCCAGCAGCAGGTAGAGCCAAAGCGAAGGAGACCCCAAACTTCTCCATCAACACAGCAGTGACATAGGCTCCAATGCCGTAGAACACAACATTGCCGAAGGATGCGTAGCCGGTGTAGCCTCCTATGATGTTCCAGGCGCTTGCCAAAACTCCAAACATAAGAACGGTGGTGAAGAATCTTATGAAGAAGTTGTTGGCAATAAAGGGGATGATTATAGCCACTGCCAGTAGAACGGCGATTATGATGATGTTTCTTCCAGTCTTCATGGCCTTAATCCCCCTTTCCTAAGATTCCCTTGGGTCTGATTATGAGGACCAGCACCAATATGGTGAAGCTGATGAGGTTCTCGTAAGTGGCTCCCATCCAGTTGCTTCCCAGTGCCTCTGCTACCCCAAGGGTTAGGCCGCCAATAACAGGGCCAATCATGGTCCCCAGACCGCCTATTATGGTTACCACAAAGGATTTCAGGGTGAGGATCCCACCCATCATAGGGCTTACCGGAAAGAGGAGAGACCATAGGGCGCCGGCAGCGCCGGCAGCACCCACACCTATTCCAAAGGTGATCGCGTAGGTGTTTGCAACATCTACTCCGCATAGCCTTGCGGCATCAAGATCCTGGGAAGTGGC
>JALWSI010000055.1 GCA_027080315.1 bacterium
ATGGTTGTGACCTGGGAAGGAGAGGTGGCCCTCTGCTGCGAGGACATATGGGCAGATTGCGTGGTTGGCAGGTTTCCCCAGAGGAGCCTTGAGGAGATCTGGCGGGGTGAGACATTTGAGCGGTTCAGGGAGCTGCACAGAAGGTACGAGATGGAGAGGATCCCCCTGTGTGCAACCTGCGACATGCCCTACTGCGCAAAGAGGGTTAAAGAGTACTGGGATCACGGCCTTGGCTGCAGGGTGATAGAGGGGCCTGCCCAGACCTCTTACCTTTTCTCTTGAGGTGATCTGTGCTTGAGAGGGTGATCCACAAGTTCAAGGTCTTGGCGCTGGTGCGCAACCTGCTGTTGACCCTTGTGGTTAGAGACTTCAAGGCCAGGTACGCAGGGTCCTTCATGGGCTTCTTCTGGGCAATTGCCGTGCCCTTCATCAACATGTGCTTCTACATCTTCATCTTCTCTTACGTCCTCAAGATTAAGACGGGGATCAAGGGCATAGAGGGGTTTGGTCTCTTCATCATCTCGGGGTTCATACCCTGGCTGGGGTTTCAGGAGGCCCTCACCAGAGCCGCCTCGTGCATGATTGAGAACTCCTTTATGATCAAGAAGATAAGTTTTCCCCTTGATGTGATCCCCCTCTACGTGGTCTCCTCTGCCGCGGTGAACATGTTCATAGCCTGGGGGGTATTTCTTGTCTATCTTGTCGTTGATCGCGGCATCCACAGCCCCTGGGCCTTGATGATTATTCCGCTAACCGCCCTTCAGCTTCTCATCACCCTTGGCCTCTCCTTCTTTCTTGCAGCCATTGGGGTCTTTGTGAGAGACGTTGCCCACCTTATTGGGGTTCTGCTGCTGCTGTGGATGTACGCTACACCCATAATCTATCCCTTGAGCATGGTGCCCCAGGCCCTGAGGAGGGTTCTGCTGATCAACCCTTTGACCCACCTTGTTGACGGTTACAGAGCCACCCTGCTTCTGGGCAAGCCTCCTGACTGGGGTGGCATGGCCTATCTCACTCTGTTTGCGGTTTTATCCTTTCTCTTCGGCTACTGGGTCTTCACCAGCTCAAAAGAGCAGATTCCCAACTTTGTGTGAGGGTGTGATGGCGCTGGTTTTGGCTGAGAACCTGAGAAAGGAGTACAGGATATACCGTTCTCCCTCCCACAGACTGAAGGAGATTCTCTTCAGGCGCCCCTACCATCACTCAAAGGAGGTGCTGAAAGGGGTCTCCCTTAAGGTTGAAAGGGGTGAGTCTGTGGGGATAGTTGGAGAGAACGGCTCTGGTAAGACCACCCTTCTCTCAATAATCGCAGGGGTGCTGCCCCCCACCTCGGGACGGGTGGAGGTGAATGGAAGGGTCACCTCTCTTCTTGAGCTTGGCACGGGTTTTCACCCCGAGTTCACAGGCCGGGAGAACGTCTTTGTGTATGCCTCTCTCATAGGGTTTTCAAAAGGGGAGATAGAGGAGAAGCTGCCTGAGATAGAGGAGTTTGCGGACATTGGAGAGTACTTTGATCTGCCGGTGAAGGCCTACTCTACCGGTATGCAGATGAGGCTGGCTTTTTCTGTTGCCATGGCCTTTGAGCCCGATATCTTCATCGTTGACGAGGCCCTGTCTGTGGGAGACG
Organism: bacterium; assembly: GCA_027080315.1. Taxonomy (GTDB): domain Bacteria; phylum Thermosulfidibacterota; class Thermosulfidibacteria; order Thermosulfidibacterales; family JALWSI01; genus JALWSI01. The sequence goes on from JALWSI010000055.1 coordinate 1,628, forward strand.
TCTACTTTCAGCAGAAGTGCTTTGATCGGGTTCTCAGGTTCAGGGAGAGAGGTGGCTCTCTTCTTATAGCCTCGCACAGCACCTACCACATTGTGAGGCTGTGCCACAGGGCCCTCTGGCTACACAAGGGAGAGATCGCCGCCGAGGGTTCTCCTCACAAGGTGGTTTCAAGGTACGAGGACTATTTGAGGGAGAAGAGCGGCAAAGCCGAGAAGGCAGAGGCCAAAAGTGAAGAGCTACCGCCTCTCTTTGTGAAAGAGGTGAAGACTAAGCCGCCGGTGCTCAAGCACGGTGAGCCCCTTGAGGTCTCAATCTGCCTTGCCTCACAAC
>JALWSI010000056.1 GCA_027080315.1 bacterium
CCACAGCCAGTGCAGGCGTTGGTGTCAACCTCGGCCTTTTCTCCCTCAAAATACAGAGCAGGGCACTCAAACCTCTCAACGCATACTCCGCAGCCGGTACACTTGTCTGAGATGGAGACTGGAGGCCTTCTCTCAACCCTGCCGTACACCACACAGGGACTCTCACAGAGAAGAACCGCCACACCCCTGCCAGCAAGGGCAAACTCCCCTGCCTCTTTCAGGGCCTCTCTCAGCGCCTCCATCTGATAGGTGTGAACACTTCTAACAAAAGGCACCCCGCAACCCCTCACAATGGACTCTATTGAGGGGCCTCTCTGGGCGGGAGTGGGCTGTCCCCCTGTCATTGCAGTGGTGCTGTTGTCCAGAATAACCAGGACAAACGAAGCACCAGACTCAACGGCATCAACCAGAGGAGGTATTCCAGAGTGGTAGAAGGTGGAGTCCCCTATGGTGGCCAGAATAGGAACCTCTCCCTTAAGCGCCGCCTGTAGTCCCGCGGCTATGGAGACCGCCGCTCCCATGCAGAGACAGGTGTCAACGGCACCCAGATTAACCCCAAGGGTGTAGCAACCGATGTCCCCTGGAAAGATCCCCTTCGGGAAGAGCCTCTTCATAAGGTAAAACACCGGTCTGTGGCCGCACCCAGGACAGAGCCTGGGCTTGACCCCGCCTCCCTCCTCACTGGAAGGGATGGAGAGGGTAGAACCCTCCCTGATCATCTCGGGACACGGGTTAATCTCAATCTTCTGGACCTCTTCAACGGCCCTCTTTATGGACTCTGGGGTGAGCTCCCCTGCAGAGGGAATATGCCCGGTGAGCCTTCCAAACACCCTGCTGGAGTCTGGAAAGCTCGCCTCAAGCAGAGGGTCCGTCTCCTCAAGCACGAGAAGCCTGGCAAAGCGCCTTTGAATGGCAGCAAAGGCCTCACGATCCACTGGATAGGGATGTTCAACCTTGATTATGGGAAGAGCGCCTCCAAGGGCGTCCATGGCGTAGGCCCATCCTATTCCGCTTGCCACAATCCCAAGGGTGGATTGCGGTACCGCCTTGAGTTGAGAGAGGATCCTCCCTCCCTCCTCTTTACCGAGCTTTTGGATCTTTCGGTTGAGCTCAAGGTGAAGCCTGTACCTGTGGACAGGGGTGGCGGCCCAGCGGGAGGGATCCCTATCAAAAAAGGGGTCCGAGGGAGGGTCCTCCAGCCCACTTAGTTCCACATTCTGGCGAGAGTGGGCCACCCTGAGCACAGGTCTCACCATAACCGGAATCTGGTAGCGCTGGGAGATGCGAAAGGCCTCTTTCATAGCCTCTTTGGCCTCTGCAGGAGAAGAGGGATCAAGAACAGGAACCTTGGCAGCAAGGGCCATCTGCCGGGAATCCTGCTCGGTCTGGGAGCTATGGGGACCGGGATCGTCCACAGAGACCAGAACCAGAGCCCCCTTCACACCGGTGTAAGCGGAGCTCATGAAGGGATCCATGGCCACATTGAGTCCCACCTGTTTCATTGAGACCATAGCAAAAAGGCCTGTGTAGGCAGCTGCAAGGGCGAGCTCGTAGGCAACCTTCTCGTTTATGGCCCAGCGGCAGATCACCTCCTGCTTCTCAAACCGAGCCCATCTTTCAAAGGCAGGTAGGATCTCAGAGGACGGGGTCCCGGGGTAAGAGTAGGCTACCCTGCATCCAGCCTCAATGGCGCCCCGGGCAATGGCCTCGTTGCCCAGAAGAAGCTTCTGATTGCCACCCATGGAGGCTACTTGAGCTCTCTTCTGTCCACCACCCTCTTGGCCTTGCCTGTGGTGCGCTCTATGGTGTGGGGCTCAACCAGCTTCACCTTAACGCTGATTCCCAGCACCTCTGAGATCTTCTGGGTGATGGTGTCAACCAGCTCCTTCTGCTTGCGCATGGAGTCAAAGAAGAAATCTTCCGAGGTCTCAACCCAGACCTCCAAGGTGTCAAGATAGCCCTTGCGATCCACCACAAGCTGGAAGTGGGGGGCCGTGTCCTTTATTGAGAGGAGCACCTCTTCAACCTGCGAGGGGAAGATGTTCACCCCTCTGACGATGAGCATGTCGTCTGTGCGTCCCTGGGGCTTCTCCATCTTTACAAAGGTGCGCCTGCAGGGACACTCCTCAAGAAAGAGCTTGGTGATGTCTCTTGTTCTGTACCTGAGCAGGGGCAAGGCCTCTTTGGTGAGGGTGGTTATCACCAGCTCTCCCATCTCTCCCATGGGAAGAGGCTCACCTGTGGCGGGGTCTATTATCTCAGGGAGAAAATGATCCTCAAAGATGTGCAGCCCATGCTTCGCCTCTATGCACTCCCCAGAGACCCCTGGTCCGATGATCTCGCTGAGCCCGTAGTTGTCTGTGGCGTCTATTCCAAGCCTATCCTCAATCTCCTTGCGCATGGCCTCTGTCCAAGGCTCTGCACCGAACATTCCAAGCCTCAGCTTGAGGTCCCTGGGATTCACTCCCATCTCCTCAATCACCTCGGCAACGTGAAGGGCATAAGAAGGGGTGCAGATTAGAGCCGTGGTGCCGTAGTCCCTCATCACCAGCACCTGGCGATGGGTGTTTCCACTTGAAACGGGAATCACTGTGGCCCCCAGCCTCTCAGCCCCGTAGTGAAGCCCAAAACCCCCGGTGAAGAGGCCGTAGCCGAAGGAGATCTGAACCACGTCGTTCTTCTTCAACCCCCCTGCAGCCAGCACCCTCGCCGTGAGATTGGACCATGTCTCAAGATCCTTCTTTGAGTAGCCAACCACCGTTGGCTTTCCCGTGGTTCCAGAGGAAGAGTGCACCCTAACCACCTCATCCATGGGTATGGCGAAGAGGCCATAGGGGTAGTTCTCCCTTAGATCGTCCTTTGTGGTGAAGGGGAGATGTCTAACATCCTCAAGTGTGCGAATATCCTCGGGTTTAACTCCCATATCGTCCATCTTTTTGCGATAGAAGGGAACGTTTTGGTACACCCTTCTGACAGTGCGCTTGAGGTTGAAAAGCTGAAGCGCCTCAAGTTCGTCTCTGGGAAGGGTTTCAAACTCAGGCTGCCAGATCATATTTGTTAACCTCTCTAAAACTCAGTGGATTAAACCCCCACAACCTCACGGAGGGCCTGAAGAAAGATCTCGTTCTCCTCTCTGGTTCCCACAGTGACCCTGATGTACTGGTGAAGCCCGTATCCGCCCATGGCCCTCACAATCACTCCTCTCTTGAGAAGCTCGTGGAACACCTTGTTGCCGTCTCCAACCTTAACCAGCATAAAGTTGGCAACAGAGGGCACCGTCTCAAGTCCAGCCTTGGAGAGCTCGTCTTCAAGAAAGACCATCTCCTCCCACACCAGCCTCTGGGAACGCTCAAGGTGCTCCTCGTCGTCAATGGCGGCCAAGGCGGCAACCTGGGCCAGGCTGTTCACGTTAAAGGGCTGTCTCACCCTGTTCATAAGCTCAACAATCTCAGGACGGGCGATTCCATACCCTATACGCACCCCTGCAAGACCGTAGAGCTTTGAGAAGGTGCGCATCACCACTATGGGTCTATCCATATCCAACAGCTCAGGCACCAGCTTTGGAAAGTCACGTGCTGGGGGCACAAACTCGTAGTAGGCCTCGTCAAACACCAGGATCACATCCTGAGGTACGCTATTGATGAACTCCATCACCTCATTGTGGCTAACCATTGTGCCTGTAGGGTTGTTGGGATTGGCAACGAAAACCACCCTTGCACCATCCTTTGCCGCCTGGGACATGGCCTCAAGATCGTGAACCATCCCCTTTAGAGGCACCGACACCCCCTCTATTCCCATGGCCTGAGCAATGAGGCGGTAAACCACAAAGGCTGGATACCCGTAAACCACCTTCTCACCGTCGCGAACGAAGGTTCTGAAGAGAAGCTCAATGAGCTCATTTGATCCGTTACCGAAAATGAGAGCCTCAGGGGGCACTCCAAGCTTCTGGGATAGCCTTCTTTTGAGGTAGTAGCACCCACCGTCGGGATAGCGGTTTATCTCTGAAATAGCCGATTTCAACGCCTCAACCGCCTTGGGAGAGGGCCCAAGGGGGTTCTCGTTTGAGGCCAGCTTTATCACCCGCTCAAGGCCGAGCTCTCGCTGGGTCTCCTCAATAGGCTTGCCTGGATCGTAGGGCACCAGCCCCTCAATTCCCGGTCTTGGCTCAAGCTTCAAGGCGGCCACAGCTTATGCCTCCTCCAGAAGCTTCACCAGAAGCTGGTTAACAACCTTGGGATTGGCCTTGTTCTGTGTAGCCCTCATAACCTGTCCTACAAAGAAGCCCACCACCTTCTTCTTGCCGGCCTTGAACTTTTCAACCTCGGTGGGATTCTCGGCAATCACCTTCTTGATAACCTCAATTAGGGCCGCCTCGTCGCTTATCTGCTCCATACCCTTCTCTTTAACCACTGTGTCGGGGTCCTTGCCCTCCCTGTACATCACCGTGAGAACCTCTTTGGCCTGCTTACCGCTTATCTTTCCCTCATCAACAAGGGTCACCAAACGGGCAAGATCCTTTGGAGAGAATCTTAGGTCTTCTATATCTGCTCCATCTGCGTTCATGTGACCAGCAAGGTCCCCAAGCATCCAGTTTGAGACCGCTTTGGGAGAGGAGCAGGCAGCTGCAGCTTCCTCAAAGAAGTCTGCCATCTCTCTGCTTGAAATGAGAAGGGAGGCATCGTAAGAGGAGAGACCGTACTGCTCAATAAACCTCTCCTTCTTTGCATCAGGAAGTTCAGGAAGCTCAGACCTCACCCTCTCAAGCATCTCATCACTAACGACGTAAGGAACAAGGTCCGGGTCAGGGAAGTAGCGGTAGTCGTGGGCCTCCTCCTTGCTTCTCATAGACTCCGTTATTCCCTTCTCAACGTTCCACAACCTGGTCTCTTGAACTATCCTCTCTCCAGCCTCTACGGCCTCAATCTGGCGCTCTATCTCGTACTCCAGGGCACGCTGCACATGCCTGAAGGAGTTCATATTCTTTATCTCTGTCTTCACCCCAAGCTCAGTTGAGCCCTTGGGCCTTATAGATATGTTTGCATCGCAGCGTAGCTCTCCCTTCTCCATGTCGGCATTTGAGGCTCCAACGTACCGCAGGATCATTCTGAGCTTCTGCATGTAGAGACGGGCCTCTTCGGGATGGCGGATATCCGGCTCGCTCACAATCTCAATCAGGGGAACCCCTGTGCGGTTCAGGTCAACATAGCTGTGGGGATCATCTGGTCCACCGTGAATGTTCTTTCCAGCATCCTCTTCAACATGAACCCTGGTTATCCCCACCCTTCTCTTGCCATACTCTTCTGTCTCTATCTCTATCCAGCCATGCTCAGCCAGAGGAAGCTCGTACTGGGATATCTGGTAGCCCTTGGGAAGATCAGGGTAGAAGTAGTTCTTTCTGGCAAACACAGACATGGGGTTTATGGTGCAGTTGAGTGCCAAGGAGGCCTTCATGGCCAGCTCCATCACCCTCTCATTGAGCACTGGAAGCACCCCAGGCATGCCCAAACAGACCGGGCAGGTGTGGGTGTTGGGATCCGCACCGAAGGAGGTGCTGCAGCTACAGAATATCTTTGAGTCTGTTCTGAGCTGTGCGTGAACCTCTAAACCAATAACGGCTTCGTACTCCACCTATTCACCTCCACAGGGGGGAATCTTGGTGTGATGGTCGGTGACCATCTGGTAGTTATGGGCAAGCCGCAGGATGGTCTCCTCATCAAAGGGCCTGCCTATTATCTGAAGTCCTATGGGCAGATTATCGCTGCTGAATCCACAGGGAATAGAGACGGCGGGGATCCCCGCGAGATTAACCGAAATGGTGTATATGTCAGAGAGATACATGGTTAAGGGGTCATCCATCTTCTCCCCTATCTTGAAGGCGGGGGTAGGAGAGGTTGGGGTAACAATGGCATCACAGGTCTCAAAGGCCTTGTCAAAGTCCCTCTTTATCAAAGTTCTAACCTTCTGGGCCTTCAGATAGTAGGCGTCGTAGTAGCCAGAGGACAGGGCGTAGGTACCCAGCATTATTCTCCTCTTCACCTCATCTCCAAACCCCTTGCTTCTGGTCTCAAGATACATCTCCATGAGATCCTTGACGCCTTCGGCCCTGTACCCGTACTTCACTCCATCGTACCTGGCCAGGTTTGAAGAGGCCTCTGCAGTTGCCACAAGGTAGTATGTGGCAACCCCATAGGGGGAGTGGGGAAGCGATATCTCTTCAACCCTCACCCCAAGATCTTCAAGCTGAGATATGGCACCCTCAACCTTCTCTTTGACCTCGGGATCAAGCCCCTCGCTAAAGTACTCCTTGGGAATCCCAACCACTAGGCCCTTAACCCCCTCTTTAACCGCATTCTCAAAGGAGAAGGGCTCAACCTTGGCGGAGGTTGAATCCCTTGGATCATGGCCCCCTATCACAGAGAGGAGATAGGCAGCATCGTAGGCCGTTCTGGTGATGGGGCCTATCTGGTCAAGTGAAGAGGCAAAGGCCACGAGCCCGAACCTTGAAACCCTCCCGTAGGTGGGCTTAAGGCCAACCACCCCGCAGAAGCTGGCAGGCTGTCTTATGGAACCACCGGTGTCAGAGCCTACAGCTGCCACGCACTCTCCAGCAGCCACTGCAGCAGCCGATCCACCGCTTGAACCCCCTGGTACCCTGCTCAGGTCCCAGGGGTTATGGGTGGTAAACAGCCCTGAGTTCTCTGTGGAGGATCCCATGGCAAACTCGTCAAGGTTGGTCTTACCAACCAGAAGATACCCAGCGGCGCTAAGCCTCTCTGCAACTGTGGCGTCGTAGGGAGGGATAAACCCCTTGAGTATCTTGGAGGAACAGGTGGTCTCCTTTCCTTTTATGCAGATGTTGTCCTTAACAGCGATGGGGAGTCCCCAGAGGGGAGTTTTTGGCTCTTTAAGGCCCTTGGCCTTATCCAACATCTCGTCGCAATAGGTGTTGACAAAGGCCTTAACCTTACCCTCAACCTTATCTATCTTCTCAGCTACCTTTGAGGCCAGCTCAGCAGGAGAGATCTCCCCCTTCTCAAACATGGCCTTAGCCTCTGAAATCGTGAAGAAACCGTCCATCTTTCCTCCTTGGACTTATATGTCAAGGTTCCTTACAGCTTTGGCGTTCTGCTGTATGAACCTGCGTCTTGGTTCAACCTCATCCCCCATGAGTATGCTGAATATCCTATCTGCCTCCTCTGCATCATCAATTGTCACCTTCAAGAGGCGTCTGTTCTCAGGACTCATGGTCGTGACCCAAAGCTGCTCCGGGTTCATCTCACCAAGACCCTTGTATCTCTGTATGTCAACTCCCTTTCTTCCCCTCTCCTTCAAGGCCTCAATAAGGGCCCTCAACCCCTGATAAGATCCATCCTCTCCCCTTATTAGATACTCTTTTTCCATATAACCACTGAGTTCTTTAGTGAGCTCAGAGAACCGTTTGAACTTTCCTGAGGATAGAAACTCAGAATTGAGCCTCGTGACGAACACCTCACCGTCCCTCTTTGTCCAGAGAACTAAAGATCCACCATTACCATCCTCAGAGAAGAGCCACCGGGAGAGCTCAATCCCCTTTGACTCAATGGACTTCACAACCTCTTCTCCCTCAGCCTCGCTACCAACCCTTGTTATTCTATCAATAAGCTCTTCATCCAGTACGAGGCCCTCAAGCAGGATATGGTCAATGCCTCTCTTTTCAAAACCTCCTACTATTGACTCCCTCTCGTTGTAGAGTTCTATCACTTTTTTAAGGTCGGCCTCATCTATCTCTTCACCGTCCTTTGTGATCACAGATACACCTGAAGCCCCCCTTCCAAGAAGGTAAGCATCAAGCTCCTCGTCATTTGCAAGGTATCTCTCGTCCCTGCCCTTCTT
>JALWSI010000057.1 GCA_027080315.1 bacterium
ATGCATCAGCTCTGAATGGCACCAATGCCTCTCAGTGTCCAATTTGCGTTCTTAAGGCCTTTGATGACTACCCGGAGCTCAGAGACCTTGAGTACGAGATTAACTCCCAATGGGCCCTTCTTGACCGCCTTCAGGACAGCTTTCACCGGTTTATGGTGGAGATGGATCGTCCCGAGGTGGAGCAGTTTGTGGAGGAGTACCTTGATAGCGACATAAACCGTCCCAGGTTTATGCGGCATCTCAAAAGGGCCTCTGCTCTTGTTGGTATGGCAAAGGAGGTTTTGAGAGAGGAGGGGATGCCCACAGCCCTTGCCTATCTTCCCATCATTGAGAGCGGGTATCAGGCCTCCATACGATCCCGCTCCCATGCGGTTGGATACTGGCAGTTCGTGGCCTCCACCGCCCGTAAGTACGGCCTTCGCATAGGTAGGTGGGTGGATGAACGGAGGGATATTGAGCGTTCCACAAGAGCAGCAGCCCGTTACCTAAGAGAGCTTTACGGTCTCTTTGGCTCTTGGGATCTGGCCCTTGCTGCCTACAACGGGGGAGAGGGGAGAATATTCAGGGCCATTGCAAGGGGCGATGCCGATGATTTCTGGTCCCTTAGGGAGAGCGGGGAGTTACGCAGGGAGAGCAGCGATTACGTGCCCCGATTCTTAGCGGTGCTCAAGATCCTTGCCCATGCCGACGATTACGGGGTGCAGCCATTACGGGATGACGATCCTACCTTCTACAAGATGGTGGTTCCAGGGGGTATAGCCCTCTCAACCATTGCCCAATGGGCCGGAATTAGGGAGGAAACCCTTAGAAGGCTCAACCCTGCGGTCCTGAGGTGGAGAGTGCCGCCCTTTAGGCAGGGGTATCTTTTGAGGTTCCCATCGGCAGAGGCAGTGGCAATGGTTGAGGCTAACCTTAAACGGCGTTCAAAGATGAGAAGAATCGTGAAAAGGGCTCCTTTGAGACACAGGATCAAAAAAGGTGAGACCCTGAGCGACCTTTCTTTACGCTATGGGGTGAGTGTTTCGGCGATAATGAGCTACAATGGAATAACCGATCCAAAGAGAATAAGGCCGGGAAGAGTGATCTACATTCCCCCAAGAAGAGACTCCAGTTCGTGATGCCCCATTTGTGTTGTTGAGCTATCCTTCTTAAAGGCTTATACTGAAGCCATGAAGCTGATGGAGAAGCTGTTGATTGTGATCACCACAGCTGTGGTTGGTGGGACGGTGTTGTGGACTCTGCTCTCCTTTTCTGTGCCGTATCGCTACTGCAGTTGGGGAGACAGGTTTGCCAGGGAGGGCAAGTGGGATTTGGCGTATGTGGTTTACAAAAAGGCGTTTAAGCTTGATTCTTACAACAGAAAGGCCAGGCTGGGCATGGTTGAGGCCAAAGAGATGATGAAGAAGCAGAGGAGGATGGACCTCTTTGTCAAAGAATGATCAGGAGCATGCAGAGGTAGAGGAGCAGAAAGAGGAGGTTACAGAAGAGGTTGAGGAGACCTCGGGGCCCCTCTCTTTCTGGGATATGCTTGAAGAGCGTATCGTTCAGCTTGTGCGTAAGATAGCCCTTCTTCAAGAGGAGAACGCAAAGCTTAAGAGCGAGCTGGTTGAGAAAGAGAAGGCCTTAAAGGAGGCTGTTGAAGAGCGAGACAAGCTCAAGAAGCTCAAGAAAGAGATGAGGGAGAAGGTTGAGCGTCTTATTGTAAAGATTGAAGAGTACCAAGAGATGGCAGATAAGGAAGAGCTGCCAAAACCGTCTAAGGAGTAGCTGAATATGGCCCGTATGGTGGTGCGCATCTTTAACCGGGAGTATGCGTTGAAGACCACAGGTAGCGAGTCCGATCTTCTGCGCATAGCGGACATTGTGGCCTGCAGCATGCGGGAGATGTCAGAGAACACCAAGGTGGTCCCCACGGCGCGCATAGCG
>JALWSI010000058.1 GCA_027080315.1 bacterium
GATGGCTGCGTGGTCCGCATTGAAGGCTTATCTTCCCCATAGGGAGAAGATAGTGAAGGGTAACGATCCCCATCTCTTCTTGAACCGCCGGGGCAAAGGGCTTACCAGACAGAGGTTCTGGCAGATTATTAAGGAATACGCTGCCAAGGTGGGTATCAAAAAGAGGATCTCTCCCCACACCTTACGGCACTCTTTTGCCACCCATCTTTTGGAGAGGGGCCTGGATCTCAGGCTTCTTCAAGAGATGCTGGGTCACGCAAGCCTCTCCACCACCGAGATATACACCCACGTTGCAAGCCATCACCTTGAAGAGGTGTATAAAAAGAGCCATCCCAGGGCTTAGTCTCCCACTGGAGGTTTGAGTTTCACCATCCCCTTTAGTAGAAACGCTTTTCATGAGAAACGGCTTGTTTTTTGGTAAAAGAATCTTTTGCTACATGAATCCCGGTTTTTGAGAGAGGATGTTCTATGGATCCAGTCTTGAAGATGGAAGGGGTTAGCAAGAGGTTTCTCGTCTCTGAGGGCTTAAAAGGTAAAAAGACCGTGATAAGGGCAGTTGAAGACTTTTCCTGTTCCCTCTTTCCTGGAGAGCTTCTTGGGGTGGTGGGAGAGTCTGGGTGCGGAAAGAGTACCGTGGCCAAGATGGCGGTGGGGTTGTTTCCCCCGGATTCTGGAACCATAGAGGTTTGTGGAGAGAAGCTGGGCTCCATGAAGGGCAGCGAAAGACGAAAACTGGCCCGAAAGATCCAGCTTGTGTTCCAGAACCCTTACACCTCCTTGAATCCTCGCATGAAGCTCTCCTCCATACTCACAGAGCCCCTGCTTGTTCACGGTGTTGCCTCTTCAAAGGCCGAGGCCCTTGAGCAGGCTGGGGAACTTTTGGAGATGGTGGGGTTAGAGAGAGGCGACTTGAAGAAGTATCCCCACGAGTTTAGCGGGGGGCAGAGACAACGCATAGGGCTTGCCCGGGCACTCTCCCTCTCTCCAGAGGTTTTAGTTGCAGACGAACCCACCTCTTCCCTTGATGTCTTTGCCCAGGCTCAACTTGTGAACCTGCTGCTTCAGATAAAGGAAGAGAGGGGAATGGCCTGTATGTTCATATCCCACAATCTAAACCTTGTTGGGCAGATAGCCCAGAGGGTTGTGGTGATGTACCTGGGACGACTTGTGGAGAGTGGGCCCACGAAGGCGGTTTTAAAGAATCCCCTGCATCCTTATTCAAAACTGCTCATAGACTCTATTCCTGTGGCCGATCCCCAGCGTAGCCACCTTGCCAAGGTTGCGACTTTGGGAGAGCCCCCTTCTCGCACCCAGAGGATAGCCGGTTGCGTCTTTGCCTCAAGATGTCCCATAGCCGATGATAGGTGTAGGAAGGAGGCCCCTGTGCTTCGCTCATTCAAGGCCAATGGTGGAATTAGAGAGGTGGCCTGCTGGAAGGCGGAGAAGGGTTGACCATGAAGGTTGTTGGTCTAACAGGAGGCATTGCCAGTGGTAAGTCCACTGTTAGCTCCATGTTTAAGAGGCTCGGGGCCTATCTCATAGATGCCGATGGGCTTGCAAGGAAGGTGGTGGAGCCGGGGACAGAGGGGTACCGTGAGGTGGTTGAGACCTTTGGCGAGAGATACCTTCTTCCCTCAGGGGAGCTGGATCGCCGAGCCCTGGGCAGGCTCGTCTTTCAGGATCCCCAGGCAAAGAAGAGGCTTGAGGCCATAATTCACCCTAAGGTCTGGGCAGAAAGGGGTAGAATGCTTAAGCAGATAGAGGCGGAGGATCCCAGGGCCGTTGTCTTGCTGGATATCCCCCTTCTCATTGAGGGAAGGCTTACGGAGGGGCTTTACGGTGTGATTCTGGTCTATGTGCCAGAGCATCTCCAGCTACTCAGGTTGATCCGCAGAGACGGCTTACCCCCCTACGAGGCCACTATGCGCATGAGAAACCAGATGCCCATTGACGAAAAGCTCTTCTACGCAGATTTTGTAATAGACAACAGCGGATCCCTTGAGAGCACAGAACGCCAGGTTGAGGAGGTGTGGAGTCTCCTTGTTTGAGTCTCTTAAGAGCCTTTCTTCAAACCTTTTGGTTCCCGGTGCCAACGAGTCCTCCTTAGCCTTTATGTTGTGGCAGGCTAAAAACAGGCTGAGAAGGCCTGTGGTGGCGGTTGTGCCAGAGGCTCTCTCCCATCTTCTTGCAGCCAACCTCTCAACCTTCAGCCCTGCCAAGGTGCTTCCCGGTTGGGATGTTGAGCTTGACTGCGGGTTGCCTCCTTCTTCAGATACGGTGAGGATGCGCCTTGAGGTACTCTATGCCTTGTTGAATGAGGATCGTTTCACCTTGGTTGTCACTCCAAAAGGCTGGCTACAGCCGCTGTGGGATCCTGACTCCTTTTTGGACTCTCTGCTGGTGCTTGTGAAGGGGATGGAGGTTGACAGGGCGGAGCTTATTCAACGCCTTGCGAACTCCGGTTACAGGAGGGTGCCCTTGGTTGAGGATCCCGGTGGCTTCAGCGTCAGGGGCAGCGTGATTGATGTCTTCCCCCCCGGCGAAGAGCTCCCTTTTCGCATAGAGCTCTGGGACAACGAGGTGGAGTCAATAGGGCGCTTTAATCCCTCAACCCAGTGTTCCGTGGACGAGGTGGGGAGATTGAGGATTCTGCCTGCCAAAGAGCCCCTTGAGATGCTCAACACCCCCCTAAACCGCCTTTTGCCACAGGATTCTGTGGTCTTTCTGATAGAGCCTGAGATAGTGGCCTCTGAGGCCAAGGCCTTTGAGAACCAGGAGCTACCCCCCTGGGAGATAGGAGAGATTGAGAGGGAGTTCACCGTAGTGAAGGTGAATGGGGTGGAGGAGGGAACCACCCTGCCCTTTGCCCCTGCCCCGTGGCCAGCTGCTAACCTCTCTCCCTATGGGGAGAAGAGGATTGAGGTTGTGATCCAGCAGGTGAAGTCCCTCATGGAGGATGTATACCACTGCTACTGCTTTGTGGATGGGGGGATCAAGGCCTGTGAAAGGGTTAAGGAGTACCTGCTGGACAGGGGCATAGCCCCAAAGATCTCGGAGGGATTCGTTGGGGAGAAGGAGCCCGGTTTCACCTTGATTCCTGGCAGGTTAACCCGAGGATTTCTCTACCAGGAGGGCCCTTGGGCCTTTGTTTCAGGAGAAGAGATATGGGGCAGAAGGCGGGTTCGCACCAAGGCGAAGAAGAGGCATATTCTCAGGCATAAAAGGGACATCCTCACATCCTTGCGCGAGATAGAGCCAGGAGATGCCGTGGTGCACGTGGATCACGGCATAGGCATCTATCGGGAGCTTAAGCGGGTGGAGGTGGAAGGGGATGTGGGAGAGTTCATGGCCATTGAGTATCAGGGCGGGGACATGCTCTACGTTCCCATCTCAAAACTCAATCTGGTTCACAGGTATGCCTCTGCAACGGAGGCTCCCCCGAGAATAGACCGTCTCGGTGGCACCACCTGGCGCAAGGCCTGTAGCAAGGTGAAAAGGGATCTTGAGGAGTTTGCCAAACAACTGGTGCGGCAAGAGGCGGAGAGAAGGGTGGTTAAGGGGCATGCCTTTTCCCCTGACGTGCCGTGGCAGGAAGAATTTGAGGCCAAGTTTCCCTTTGAAGAGACCCCCGATCAGGAGACTGCCTGGGAAGAGATAAGGAGAAAGATGGAGAGCCCTAAGCCCATGGATCACCTGCTGTGTGGTGACGTGGGATACGGCAAGACAGAGGTGGTGATGCGGGCCGCCTTCAAGGCCGTTATGGACGGAAAGCAGGTGGCTGTTCTTGTGCCCACCACCCTTTTGGCCGAACAGCATCTTCAAACCTTCAGGGAGAGATTCAAGGGGTATCCCGTTGTTATTGAGGCCATAAGCAGGTTCAGATCCCGCAAAGAGCAGTCAGAGATACTCTCTAAGGTGGCAGAGGGGAAAGTGGATATACTTATCGGCACCCATAGGCTTCTTTCAGGAGACCTTGTCTTCAAAGACCTTGGACTGCTGGTGATTGACGAGGAGCACAGGTTTGGGGTGAAGCAGAAGGAGCAGCTGAAGGCCTTGAGAAAGGGTGTTGACATAATCAGCCTCTCTGCAACCCCTATTCCTCGTTCTCTCAACATGGCCCTCTCTGGCTTGCGATCCATGAGCCGTATTGAGACCCCTCCCAGGGGTAGGATGCCGGTTAAGACTTTCATTGCAAGGTTCTCAGATCGCTCCCTGAAGAGAGCCATAGAGAACGAGCTGAACCGTGGCGGCAAGGTGCTTGTGGTTCAGCAGAGGGTTGAGGGATTAGACGAGCTTCACCATCGGATAACCACCTTGGTTCCCAATGCCAGAACGGGGGTTGCCCATGGACAGATGAGGGAGAGAGAGCTTGAGAGGGTGGTGTTATCCTTCTTCAAGGGCGAGATTCAGGTGCTTGTGGCAACAGCCATTGTGGAAGCAGGGCTTGATATTCCCCTTGTCAATACCCTTGTTGTTGTTGGCGCCGAGAGGTTTGGCATGGCCCAGCTCTACCAGCTTAGGGGCAGGGTGGGACGAGGGGAGAGGGAGGCCTATGCCCATTTTCTGGTCACTGCCAAAGAGATCACCCCTGCCATGCAGAGGAGACTCAGGGCGTTGCAAGAGTTCTCAAAGCTTGGCTCGGGGTTCCAGCTTGCCATGAGGGACCTTGAGATAAGGGGAGCCGGAAGCATTCTGGGAAAGAAGCAGTGGGGCAGGGTTTCTGAGGTTGGGATAGAGCAGTTCTCAAGGATGCTTGAGAAGACCATTCAGAGGATAAAAGGTCAGGTGGTGGATGAGTCCCCTGAGCCCGAGATCAGACTTGGGGTGGAGGCCCTTATTCCCCCTGAGTACGTGGGAGACGACAAGGTGAGGCTGGCCATCTACAAACGCATTGCCTCCGAAAGCACCCACCAGGGACTTAGGGAGATAGAGGAGGAGATCAGGGACAGATTTGGTCCTTTGCCTGAACAGCTTGTTGCTCTGATCAAACAGGGCCATATCCAGGTGTGGGCCAAGGAGCTTATGATGGAGAGGATACAGAGAAGGGGAAGAAGGGTGCTCATGGTGTGGTATCCCCATTCTCCTCTCGCCAAGGTGACCAATAAACGTTGGAAGAAGGTTTTGGACTTCAGGCCCTTTGAGCTTAAAGGCAACGCTTTGCAGTTCTATCTCGGCGAGGGAGATGATCCCGTGGATCTTCTCTCTTCCTGTTTGCCTCTGCTTCTTGATGGTGCTAATGGGGTTAACCAACACACAAAAAGGGAGGGTAGTATATGAAGAGATTTGTGATTTTGGCGATGGCTCTGGTCTTTGTGTTCTCTATTCCGGCTAATGCTTCAAAGAAGGGTAAGAAGAGAACAAAGAAGCTGAAGGGCAATGTTGTGGCTGTGGTGAATGGTCATGAGATCACCGTTGATGATTACAAGAGGGCCTTGGCCACCCTTCCTCCCCAGATGCAGATGGTGGTTAAGCAGGACAAGACCGTGCGGGAGAAGTTCTTGGATAACCTGATCAGCAAGGAGATCCTCAACATTGAGGCCAAGAAGGAGAAGGTCAGGCTTTCAAAAGAGCAGAAGAAGAAACTTGAAGACTTCAAAAAGGAACTTCTGATTAACGCACTGCTTGACAAGCATTTGGGGAATATCAAGGTGACTGACAAAGAGGCGGCCAAGTACTACCGGGAGCACAAGAAGGAGTTTACAACCCCTGCTCAAGTCAAGGCCAGCCATATTTTGGTTAAGACCAAGGAGGAGGCAGAGGATCTCATCAAGAGACTGAAGAAGGGGGCAGACTTTGCCAAGCTGGCCCAGCAGTATTCCTTGGATCATGTGAGCGCCAAAAAAGGGGGAGATCTGGGCTACTTCTCAAAGGACCAGATGGTTAAGCCCTTTGCAGACGCTGCCTTCTCTTTGAAGGTTGGCCAGATAAGCGAGCCTGTTAAGACCCGCTTTGGCTATCACATCATTAAGGTTACCGACAAAAAGCCTGCATCTCTCCAGCCCTTTCCCTTGGTGAAGAAGCAGATAAAGGAGAAGCTGCTGCGCCAGAAGCAGCAGAAAGCCTTTGACGCTTTTCTCTTAAAGATCAGTAAGGGAATGAAGATAGAGAGGAATCCTGACGCCTTGAACGGGCGCATATAGGTTTTGTGAGAAGAGATTTGAAGTCTGGCAAGCTGGTATGGGTGCTCATTGTGGTGATGGGCACCTGTTTGGTCTCTTGCCAGCGAGCCAAGGAGAAGAAGAGAGAAAAGCCCAAGCACAATCCTGGGGTGGTGGCCTTGGTTAATGGAGAGCCTATTCTATTGAAGGAGGTTAGAAGGGAGATAGGCTCTGAAGAGTCTTCTGTTGATAACGCCACTGCCAACTTTGTGCTTCAGAGCATGATTGATCAGAAGCTGTTGCTTCAGGAGGCCAGGAGAAGGGGCATAAAGGTCTCACGGTCTCTCATTGCAAAGCTTGCCTTTGGTGATAGAAACGCCACCTCTATCAAGGAGGTGAGGTGGGAGAAGAGGCTTGAGGATCTCTGGCTTATGGGCAAGGTTGCCGAGGCTATCTGTCCTGTGAAGCCACCTTCTCAAGAGGAGATAGAGGCCTATTACCAAGCTCATAAGGATCGTTTCTTTGTTAAAGACGGTGTGGTGGTGAGGCAGATAGTGCTATCCACCAAAGAAGAGGCGGAGAAGCTGAGAAGGGCTTTGAGGCGCAAGGGGTTGAAGGCGTTTGTCAAGGCCGCCAAGGAGTACTCCATTGGACCTGAGGGCACATTTGGGGGAAAGCTGGGTCTCATTAAAAGGGGAGACGAGCCCCCAGGCTTTGAAGATGTTTTCAACCTTAAGCCAGGTAGAGTGAGCAAGGTGGTGAAGACTGACTATGGATACCATCTCTTCTTTGTTGAGAAGAGGGTTAAGGATTGGTACCTTCCCTTAAAGGATGTTCAGGGAGAGATAAAGAAGATGCTGGTTTCACAAAAGGGTAGCCGGTGTTTGGAAGAGTGGCTTGCCAATGCGAGAAAGAAGGCGAGGATAGAGATCTTCAAAGAAGAGCTTATGTCGTTGGTAGGAGAAGGCGAGTGAGTAGAATGGTGAAAGTGGTGGCCTTTGTTGTGGCCTTTATGCTTGGAGTGTGGAACTCGGCAGGGGCAATAATCATTGAGAAGGTGGTGGCTGTTGTTAACGGAGAGGTGATAACCCTAACCGAGCTTCAGGAACGAGCTCTCATTTTGAAGAAGAACCTGGGCCGAGAAGATATTCCTCTAAAGGAGATATTGAAAAAGCTCATTCTGGACACCCTTGAGGTTCAAAGGGCCAAAGAGCTTGGTTTGTCGGTGGACGACCACGTGGTTGATGAGTACATCGCAAATCTCCTTAGAAAAGAGGGTATCACCATGGATCAGCTTAAGGAGAACCTTAGGGAATGGGGGGTTAGCATGGATCTTTACCGTCAAGAGATCAGGCGCCGTATCCTCATCTCAAAGGTGCTCAATCTTGAGGTTAGATCTCGTATAGCGGTGCCGGATGAGGAGGTGAAGGAGTACTATATGAAGGTGAGAGACAAGAGGTTTCATCAGCCTCCCATTGCCCATGTGGAAGACGTTTTCATCCCAGCAGATGGAAACATAGAGAAGGCGAAGAAGCTTGCCGATAAGATTCGGGAAGAGATGAAGCTGGGAGACTCTTTGAAGAAGATAGCCACCCTTAAGGACCTGAGATACGCCGATCTGGAGGATGTGAAGAAGGGGGAGCTTGTTGAACCGCTGGACAAGTTCATCTTTGCCTCAAAAGCAGGCGATGTGGGTATAATAC
>JALWSI010000059.1 GCA_027080315.1 bacterium
AGCAAGAACCTTAGAGAAGATTCTTGAAGCCAAGGGATTCAAGGTCTCCTCTGTGTGCTGCAAGATGGGAGGGATTGAGAAGTCTGAGCTCAATTTCAAACACCTGAAAGATGGCCGCTACGAGGCCATATGCAACTCAATAGGGCAGGCTGTTATCCTCAACAAAGCGGGAACAGAGCTCAACCTGATTGTGGGACTCTGTGTGGGGCATGACATCCTCTTCACAAAGTACTCTGAAGCACCGGTAACCACGGTGGTGGTGAAGGACAGGGTTCTCGCCCACAACCCCGCAGGAGCCTTATACTCCAACTACTATGCAAGAAACGTCTTTGGAGGGTAGCCAGGCCAAAGGCTAAAATATGATCCTTCTCTTTTTAATCAAACCTGTGGTCACCGCCCACTTTCCCGATACAACCTCTTGACAAATCCCTAATAAGCTGGTTGAACTCTCCCAAATGGTCAAAGCGGGGGAATTGCGGCTATCAAAAGCAGAATCTCAAATTACTATATATTGATGTGCCATGAAAGTCTCTCATGATAGGAGAACCAGAAGCGTAAGAGACGATCTATTTGAGCATTGGATAGCTCTAATATGCTTAATAATAATATCTTATAGTGCACTACTAATCGCCATCATCTACCGATCTGAGATGTCTAATGCCTACTCTATAATCAAGCATAGGAATCAAGCGGTTAACTTCTTTATAGAAGGATACTTTTCAAAGATAAGAAACGAGGTCCTTCTGTTATCAAACATACAAGAGGTGATAGAAGCACCATATTTAGGACCAAAAGCACGGAAGAAAACACTGAAACTTTATAGGACTATTGAGGAGATTGATCCAGATATAAACTATGTATATTCAGGATACAAAAATGGCCTTTTACTAATAAACAACTACACTCCACCTAAGGGCTTTGATCCCACTGTACGTCCTTGGTACAAAGCAGCGTTAAGAACAGCACCAAATGCATCAAACGGCATCCCTTACCGAGAGATAAAGACCAAAGAGTGGTTAGTTTCTATAAGCAGGGTGCTTATAGATAAGCATGGTAAAATCAAGGGGGTCGTATCAATAGATACATCTATAAACACAGTAGCAAACCTACTAAAGCAGCACATTGAGAGGTACAAAAGTCTCTATAGTTTTGTGATAAAGCCCAATGGTATAATTCTGATTCACCACGATAAGTCTCTTCTCAATAAAAGGTTATCAGATATCACAAATTCTTCCATAGATCTGACTAAGAGTTCAGGCTTATTCAGCTATACAAGCAACGGTTCAAAAAAGCTTGGTTGTTATAGTACAATTAAGAAACTCGGCTGGATCATTGTCACTATAGTGGATAAGGAAGAAGTATTAACTCCTATGATTAGCAAGATATTATTATCAATGTTAATAGTTATAATCATTGCCATAGCCACTTCATGGTTCTTCAGTTCCTCTTTAAGCAAGAAGATCATAGTGCCACTAACAGAGCTGAGAAAAAGGGTAAGCACCATCACCACAAGCGAAGGAGATATAAGTCCTAACTACAACTATCCCAACAACGAGATAGGAGAGATAGCATCAGATATTGAGCAATTAACCGAAAGAGAGCTGTATCTAAAAAACATTGAGCTTAAGAAGATGAACAGGCAGCTTGAGCTTCTATCTACCACAGACCATCTAACCAAACTTATGAACCGACACAAGATGACCGACGAATTGAAGAAGGAGTGGAACCGGGCAAAGAGGTACAAAACCACCTTCTCTCTCATTCTGTTTGACATAGACCACTTCAAGAAGATCAATGACACCTACGGGCATCAGGCTGGAGATCTTGTGCTGGCAGAGATGGCCTCGTTGGTTAAGAACACCCTCCGTACAACAGACATCATAAGCAGGTGGGGAGGGGAAGAGTTTTTGGTGCTATGCCCTGGCACAAACCTGCAAAGTGCTGCCTCCTTAGCCCAAAGACTAAAGACATCTATTGAACAACACAGATTCTCCATAGACAGCAGGGTAACAATAAGCTTAGGGGTGTATGAGTTCACCAACCAGGAAGAGGATATAGAGGAGATGCTCAGCAAGGCCGACCAGAAGCTGTACGAGGCGAAAAGGTTGGGAAGAAACTGTGTAGTGTGCTGAGTCTCACTTTAAGACAGCTATGGCCTCCTCTAAGGTGAACCTCTTCTCGTACAGGGCCTTGCCCACAATCACCCCCATTATCCCCTCTTTCTCAACCTCTTTAAGCCTTTTTAAGTCTTCCAAAGAGGAGACGCCACCTGAGGCGATCACAGGAAGAGAGGTTGACCTTGCCAGGGCAACTGTCTCTTCAATGTTGGGTCCTGTAAGGGCACCATCCCGGGATATGTCTGTGTAGATTATGCCACACACCCCAATCTCTTCGCAGAAGCCAGCAAGCTCAGTGGCCTTTAAAGTGCTCTTCTCAACCCACCCATGGGTGGCTACCATGCCCCCTTTTGCGTCTATTCCAGCAATCACCTGGTCAGGAAAGGCTTTGGCGATTCTCTTCGCCTCCTCAGGATCCTTCACCAGCACGGTGCCCAAGATCACCCACCTAACCCCAAGTTCAATGAGTTCCCTGGCGTCCTCAAGGGAGCGAATCCCCCCTCCAACCTCAATGGGAACAGGCACCAAAGAGGTTATCTCTCCAATAATCCTTCTGTTGGGACTGCCATCTTTGCCGGCAAAGGCCCCATCAAGGTCCACCACGTGTATCCTCTCTGCTCCCCTTTTGACGAGATTCAGAGCCGCATCCTTGGGATCTTCAAAATAGACGGTCTTCTCCTCTGCCTTTCCCTGATACAATCTCACGCAGTTTCCATCCTTAAGATCTATTGCAGGAATAAGGATCATGACACCTCCCTCACAGGTTCTCTGGAGACCACTGGGCATGAACCGTGTTGTACGCCACCTTTGAGTCCTTATCTGTGGCAAGGTAAAGGGTCTTACCGTTCATAAGCACCGCCAGCTGCCCTGTCCCCTCTCCAAGGTCTATCTCTGCGGCCCTTCCCTCACCCATGGGAAGAATAACCAGAGTGCCCTTACCTTCAACCCAAAGGGTACCACCGATCTCTTCAACCCGTTTTCTCTCTGTCCCCCAGAAAGCCACAAAGATCTCTGGATCAAGCTTCACCAGCCCCTCCATCTCCAACCTCAGGGGCTTAGGCAGCTCGCACACAGGCAGATTTTCTGCGGTCTTTGGAGCGCTCTCCACCTCTATTTTGGGAGCTGGCTCCACCTCCTTAGGAATCTCTTTTGCCAGGTCCTCAAATCCCCCTTTCTCAAAACACTCCCTGGCCTTCTCAAGATCCCCCTTGCTTCTGTAAGAAAGACCAAGGGTGAGAAGCGCCTTGGGAGAGTCGGGCTTCTTCTCAAGGGCCCTTTCAAGGGCCTCTATGGCAGCATCAAACTTGTTCTGGTTAAAAAGGGCGGTGCCATAGTTGTACAGCACCGAGAAGGGAGGATCCTCTCCCTTGGCAAAGGGCTCATAGAGGCGCTCAGCCTCAGAGTACTCCCCCACCTTCAGGGCAATGAAACCCAAGGTGCGCTGTCTCTCTCTCTCGTCTTCAATCTCCTGTGCAAGCCTCTTTGCCTCTTCAAAGTCCCCTCTTTTTATGGCCGCCTTTATCTCCTCAGTCATACCTCCCTCCTGCTGCTTCTCTCAAGATTGAATGCGCTCTCTCGCCCACCCCACTATGCGTTCAACCACCTGGGGTATGCTAAGCCCCGTAGTATCAAGCTCTACAGCATCATGGGCTTTCTTTAAGGGTGCGGTCTTTCTATTGCTGTCCTGAAGGTCCCTTTGGCAAATCATATCCCCTATCTCCTCAAGAGAAGGCAGAGGAGAAACTCCCCTCTCTTTCAACTCCACCCACCTTCTCCTGGCCCTCTCTTCAACAGAAGCCACAAGGAAGACCTTAAGGGCAGCATCAGGAAAGACCACCGTGCCCATATCCCTCCCCTCTGCCACAAGGCCCCCTTTAAGGGCAAAATCCCTCTGAAGGGCCAGCAGAGACTCTCTGATCTTGGAATGGGCGCTCACCACCGAAGCTCCCTGACCCATCTCCTCGGTTCTTATCTTAGAGGTTACATCTTCGCCGTTCACAAACACCCTATCTCCTTCAAACCCTATCTCCATCTCCCTGCAGAGCCTGGCGAGACCCTCTTCGTCACCCCAGGAAACACCTTTTCTCTGGGCAAGCCAAGCCAAAGAGCGATAGATGGCACCTGTGTCTAAGTAGATAAACCCAAGTCTTTTAGCCACCAGTCTGGCAACGGTACTCTTGCCAGAGCCTGCAGGGCCATCTATGGCAACCACCCTCTTCTTCATAATCCACCTCTTCTTCCCCATCAGCGGTTTCCGGGATTGCCAACGGACATCCCCTACTTATATATAAGGGGAAAAGGAGGCAATGATAATGGGTCTCATGGAGAGGGATATAGAGAGATACCTGGTAAGGGGTTCCATAAAGGGGCTTGAGAGCTACTTAGAGGTGAAGGGTGGCTCTGGTCCGTCGGCAGAAAGGGCAAAGGTCTTTCACCACCTAAGCAAGCTCCTCTTCTACCAGGGCAGGGAAGAAGAGGCGCTGGCTGCCTGTGAGGCTGGGCTTGAGCACAACCCTTTAAGCTATCCCTTACTCTACACAAAGCTCTACCACCTTCTTGAACGCAGCAGATTGAGCGAGGAGAGACGAAGGTGGATCCAGCTTGCCTCCCAGCCAGGGAAGAGAGAGGTTGCCTACTTCGCCATTGGGGTGATCTCTTTGCGAGAGGATAAAGAGATCAACGCCTACAGAGCCTTTATGAAGGCCTACAACGAGGGGAAAAGGGCAGGATCTCTCTGGGGCTTTGCAAGGGTGCTCTCAGACAGCGGCGACACCAAAGAGGCCATAAAGGTCCTCGAAAGGGCAGTAAGCAAGGCCTATGAGTTTCCAAGGGTTCTCCTTGAACTGGCCCAGCTTGAGCTAAAAGAGGGTTCCCCCAAAAAGGCCCTGAGGCTATTGAGAAGGTACGTCTCTTTGGAGCCCGTTGACAAAGAGGGAAGAGATCAACTGGCCCACATTCTCATACACGTTGTTAGAGGCAGGGGACCGGTGAAGCTATTTAGACAAAGAGAGGCCCTTAAACACCTGCTGGTGATAGCCAACACCATGCAGGTCTCGGTGGAATACCTCTGGATATACCACCTGCTTGCCAACATGTACCAGCAGAGGGGAGAGCTGGGCCTTGCAAGCAGATGGGAGCTGATTGCCCAAAAGACCTTTTTGGAGACCATCTACACCCTTTACCAGGGGGTGGTGAACAGTGTTCAAGATCCCATGCACGAGATGGCAGACATGCTTAAGAGCTTTAAGAGCACCCTTGAAGAGAAAGAGATTATCACTCCCGAGGAGTTTATGCGAAACTACCAGGCCGTAAAAGAGACCAGAATGCTGGAGGAGATGCTGAACGACGGCGAAGAAGACGAATAAGATCACAATCTTACGTCTTCATAGAAAAGTTTCTAAATAGACCCATTGACAAGAATTGGAGTAGAGGATTATAGAAGCCTCGCTCTCCGGCGGAAAGTAAAGGGCGGTTAGCTCAGGTGGGAGAGCACTACCTTCGCACGGTAGGGGTCGCCAGTTCGAATCTGGCACCGTCCACCATATAAGGGCGATTAGCTCAGATGGGAGAGCGCTCCCCTCACACGGGAGAGGTCACAGGTTCAAATCCTGTATCGCCCACCATCACCAACAAACCATCAAGGTCAAAGAATGGAAGACAAGAAAGAGAAGGCTTGCACCGTTGAGAAGACCGCAGATGGAGGACTCTTTGTCATCTGTCCTGAATGCAAAGGAGAGAATCTCTTCTCGCCCCAGCGGGTGAGCCTCGCTAAGAAGAGACCATTAAGGTGCTGGAAGTGCGGAGCGGTGCTGCCTGTTGATCCCACCAATCCTTAATTTAGCCAAATTCCCCACTTGCACCCCATTCTGATCTCCGCTATAGGTTGGGCAAGAGTGGGGGTGACGGTTGCGGTAAAAGGCATCCCAAAAGGAAATTGGAAATTTAAGTGAATTAACTTAGAGAAAGGGAGGAATTCTGGTATGACCAAAGCTGAGCTTATTGAGCTGGTGGCTAAAGAGGGGAATCTCACCAAGGCCCAGGCCAGCAAGGCCGTTGACGCCGTTTTTGGAGGGATATCCAGCGCTTTGGCAAAGGGTGAGAAGGTCACTATCGTGGGATTTGGAACCTTCTCTGTCTCCCATAGGGAGGAGAGAAAGGGTAGAAATCCCCAGACCAAAGAGGAGATCACCATCCCCGCATGCAAGGTTCCCAAGTTCAAGGCAGGAAAGAAACTGAAAGAGGTAGTGAACAACTAAGTCAAGAGTGAAATCCTTTTTAGTACGCACAGGGACGCATAGCGTCCCTGTGTAGCTTAATGCCCTCTAATCGGCATCAGCCAAAAGACCCTTTTTCTATGAACCAATCCCTCCTCCCTTGTAAATAGAGAAGCGGTGGTCTATCTTCCTTCCTCAAGGCTATGAAGAAGGGAGGACTACCCTTGGATGCTTAAAGGTCTCTTTAGTGAGAATATCCCCGAAAAGATAGTTGCCATCCTTCTCGCCTTGGGACTATGGGCATACGTAACCGGTCAAGAGAAAATAGAGATGGGCTTTGTGGTGCCCTTAGAGACCACAAAACTACCAGCCAACCTTGAGATCACCTCTCCCCTTCCCCGCAGTGTGACCCTGAGGCTCAAAGGAGCTCCAGGAAGACTAAATTCACTCAAACCCTCAGACGTGAGAGTGCTACTAAACTTAAAAGACCTGACCCCCGGGATACACGAAAAGCCTATAACATCCAAAGAGGTAGTTCTACCTGAAGGAATAACACTGGTAAGGGTGACCCCCCCCTCCATTGAGATCGCCTGCGACACCTTGGTTGAAAGGGAGGTGCCCGTGGTGGTGAAGTGGAGAATACCTCCTCCCAGAGGCCTGAAGATAAGGGTTGTGCCACCCAAGGTGAAGGTGAAAGGGGTGAAAGGGCTGATGGAGAAGGTGAAGGCTGTGGCCACCTATCCCATAGAGTTGCCCAAAGGACCCTTTGACAAAAGAGAGATAGCGGCTCCCCTTGAGCTACCCATACCTGGAGCAACGGGAATACACCTGCTAAACACCAAGGTTAAGGTTATTGTAGAGAAAAAGAGAAGGTGAAACATGGGAAGGATTTTTGGAACAGACGGCATACGGGGAACGGCAAACATCGAACCCATGACTGTAGAGACGGCTTTGAGGGTAGGAAGAGCCGTTGGTTACCTATTCAGACAGGGGCGAGAAAAGGGGAAGGTGGTTATTGGAAAAGACACCAGGCTCTCGGGCTACATGCTGGAGGGTGCCTTGGTAGCAGGTATATGCTCAATGGGATCAGATGCCATACTACTTGGCCCTCTACCAACCCCGGGTATCAGCTTCATAACCCAGAACATGAGAGCCGATGCTGGTATCGTGATCTCTGCATCCCACAATCCCTATCAGGACAACGGTATCAAGGTGTTCACCGAAAAGGGGCTCAAGCTCTCAGACGCCCTGGAAGAGGTGTTAGAGAGGCTGATACTAAGCAGAGAGATAGATAGCATACGCCCAACTGCCCAGGCCATAGGCAAAGCCTTTAGGGTTGACGACGCAGTGGGCAGATACATCGTTCATCTGAAGCAGACCTTCCCTTCACACCTGTCTCTGGATGGAGTGAAGGTGGTTCTGGACTGCGCCAATGGAGCCACCTATAAGGTGGCTCCCATAGTCTTCTCAGAACTGGGCGCCAAGGTTGAGGTGATCAACAACTCCCCTGACGGCAGCAACATCAACCTTAATTGTGGTTCAACCTCTCCCCAAGGACTCCAAGAGGCGGTTAGACGCACAGGAGCAGACGCAGGTTTCGCCTTTGACGGAGACGGAGACAGGGTTATCATGGTGGACGAGAAGGGAAACATCTTAGACGGAGACTACGTCCTGGCAATCTGCGGTGTGGCCCTTTTGAAAGAGGAGAGGCTCTCCCATAACACCGTGGTGGGAACCATCATGTGCAACAAGGGACTGGAACTGGCCCTGGCTAGCCACGGGGGAACCTTGGTACGCACAGGGGTGGGAGACAGACTGGTATTTGATGCCATGCAGCAAGGTGGGTTCGTTCTTGGAGGCGAACCCTCTGGACACATCATCTTCTCAAAGCATGCCTCTACGGGAGACGGCATCGTAACCGCTTTGCAGATTCTATCAATCATGGTATCTCAGGATAAACCCCTCTCAGCCCTATCAAAGGTGCTCACCAAGCTGCCCCAAAAGGAGAGAAGCCTCCCAGTAGAGAAGAAACCCCCTCTTGAAGAGATCGCCCCCATTCAAAAAGCCCTTAGAGAGGCAGAGAAGGAGATGGGAGGCCAGGGCAGGGTGGTACTGAGGTACTCTGGCACAGAACCCAAGATAAGGATAATGGTTGAGGGACCCTCTGAAGATACAGTAGATAGGATAATGGATAACTTAGAGGAGGTTGTATCCTCGTGGTTAAAGTGAAAAGGCTAAGGAGGTAGATATGCCTGTACTATTAGGTGTGAACATAGACCACGTGGCCACAGTTAGAGAGGCCAGAGGAGGAAGAGAGCCAGAGCCCATAGCTGCAGCCCTTCTCGCTGAGCTGGGAGGAGCAGACGGAATAACCGTACACCTCAGGGGAGATAGGAGGCACATAAAAGAGAGGGATCTCTTCATGCTAAAGGATATTATAGCCACAAAGCTGAACTTGGAGATGGCTGCAACCCCTGAGATGGTGGGCATATCCAAAAAGCTGAAACCCTATTCTTGTACTTTGGTGCCAGAGGAGCCAGGAGAACTCACCACACAGGGGGGCCTTGACGTGATCTCCCATCAGGATCACCTGAAAGAGGTGATAAAAGAGCTGAAAGAGCAGGGAATCGTGGTGAGCATCTTTATTGATGCAGACTCTGCTCAGATAAAGGCCGCTAAGGCTATAGGAGCCGATTTTATTGAGATACACACAGGGGTCTATGCTGAAGCAGAGACAGAGAAAGAGCAAGAGGAGGAGCTGCAACGCATAATAGAAGCCGCCCGTTTAGCCCAGAACATTGGTCTAAGGGTGAATGCGGGACACGGACTGAACTACCAGAACGTGAGGCCCATTGCCCAGATTCCAGGCTTAGTGGAGCTCAACATAGGACACAGCATAATATCAAGAGCGGTTCTGGTGGGAATAGAGAGAGCTGTGCGGGACATGAAGGCGCTTCTACAATGACGAGGACTCAAGTACTTTTCCTAACTGGATTGGGGTCCGGTCTTTCTCCATGGGCACCAGGCACCATGGGCACCTTAGTGGGGGTGGTGCTGTACTTAGTGCTCTTCAAAGAGATCTCCCTCTTCTGGTACTTAACCCTAACAGTGCTCCTCTTCGTTTTAGGAGCAAAGGCAGCGGACAGAGGGGAAGAGGTGTGGGAAGCTGAGGATCCACCTGCCATTGTTATAGACGAGGTTGTGGGTTTTTTGATCGCCATGATGGGAGTGAAGGTCTCGTTCTGGAGCGTACTTTTAGGATTCTTGCTCTTCAGGTTCTGGGATATCTGGAAGCCCTTTGAGTGGATAGAGGAGCTACCTGGAGGATGGGGAATCATGGCAGATGACGCCCTTGCAGGGGTCATCACTTGCCTTATGCTCCACTTTATGTTCTAATAGGGTTGTTAAAGAAGTAGAGCGGTAGGCGTTGAATACTCCACGAAAAGGTGGTGATTGAGGTAAGGGGAAAAAGGGCAAAAGGTATCGCGCTGCTGCTGGCAATTCTGGGAATACTGGCCGCTCCCGGAGTCTCAAGGTCTTCACCGGGAAAGGTGGATATTTCTGCCCGTAGCCTCGTTCGTGTTGAGGGAGAGCGCCTCGTTATTGCCAAAGGGGACGTAGAGATCCACTACCAGGATGTGACGCTAAAGGCTGACGAGGTTAAACTACACACAGACACCAAAGACTTAGTGGCAACGGGAAATGTGGTATTAAAGGAGAACAAAGGAAGCCTCACCTGCGACAAGCTTGAGTTCAACCTTGACACCAAGAAGGGCGTGGCCATGAGGGCCAGGGGATTCTTCTCGCCCTTCTACTACCTGCGGGGAAGAGAGATAAGGAAGGTAGGCCCCAAAAAGTACATTGTTGAACACGGCAGCTTCACCACCTGCAAAACCTGCTCAAAGAAGCCAAACGCCGCTCCCGACTGGAGCTTCAAAAGCTCTCACATGGAGGTGGAGCTGGGAAAGACCGCCACAATCCACAATGTGAGCGGATGGATAAAGAAGATACCGGTGATCTATGCACCCTACCTCAAGATACCTCTGCAGAACGAGAGGAAGACAGGGTTTCTCATACCAAGGGTGGGCTACAGCAAAACCAAGGGGAGCTTCGTGAAGATCCCCTTCTACTGGGCCATCTCAGACTACCAGGACGCCACCTTCACCCTCATCCCTTACTCCAGGGGAACTATTAGGGGAAAGGCGGAATACAGGTACAACCTGGAGACGGGTAAGGGATTCCTCTCGTACGACTACATCAGGAAAGAGAGCGAGAGAACCCAGTGGAGCCTGTGGTACAACCACGACCAGAGGCTTCCCTTCAACTGGAGGCTCCTTGCTAAAGCAGATGTTCAGAGTGACAACGAGTACAAAAAGGAGGACCAGGACAACTTTGAGAGGAGAAGCCAGCAGTTCTCTGACTCCTTTGTGATGCTAAGCAAAAGCTGGGGGAACAACTACTTGTCAGCCGAATTCAGACACAAGGAGGACCTTGAAAACAACTACGGAGAACGCACCATCAAGATGCCCGAGATCCGCTACTCCCTAATTGACAAGAGGCTCGGAAACTCTCCCCTATTCTTCAACCTTGACAGCTCCTTTCTCCACTACAGCAGGCGCCAAGACTCATCAGACATTGACTGGCAGCTATCCCGGTTAGACTTTCACCCTCAGATAGCCCTGCCCTACAGCCCGAGGCCCTGGATCTCCATAACCCCATACTATGGATTCAGAGAGACCATATACACCAAGAGACTCTCATCTGACGGGGGATTGGAGAAAGGGGTAATAACCAGATCCCTCTACAACGCAGGGGTGACTATGCGGGGGCCCCTTGCCCACAAGTACTTCTCCTTTAAAGGAAACAAGCTGAAACACTACATAGTGCCCGAGGTGAAGTACACATACATCCCAAGGGAGGATCAGAAGGACATTCCAGAGTTTGACGAGATAGACAACATAAAAGGAGAGAACAAGATAAACTACTCTCTAACCCAGTATCTCTACAAAATAGAGAGCAACAACCATGTGATCAAGATGGTAAAGTTCAGGGTTGAACAGGAGTTCTACATAGACAAGGCACGAAGCAACCATCCAAACAAAGAGGTCCTATCTCCGGTATGGATAGACTTAGACACCCATCTCGCCCAGGGGGTTGAATGGAACCACCAGCTCACCTACGACGTCTATGGCAACGGGGTGACCCGATGGGACACCCACCTCTCATTACATCCTCCAGGCAAAATCTGGGGTCTCAGTGGAAGCTACCACTACAGCAAAGACCCTGACGAGAAGTTTCTCATCTTAGAACCATCCTTAGTCTTAGGTCCAATGTACCTGTGGGGAGCTATACGCTACGACGCAGAGAGAAACTATATGGCAGAGAAGGAGGCCAGATTGACCTGGCATAGCGAGTGCTGGGAGATATCCCTATCTTTCCTCTCTGTTGACAACAGGGGCAACGACGCCAAAGACGAGACCAAGTTCTCGTTCTTGGTAACCCTGAAAGGCCTGGGAACCATAGGTCGCAAGAGGTGAGGGGCAAAGCGCGTACCTACGCCAAGATATTTGCACTTGTAAGTAGCTCTATTATTCTCGTATTAGCTGCTCAAAATGTAGGGTCATGTCTTTTACAGCTAAAAACAGGAGAGGGGAACCAACACGGCCCAGAGGTGGTGCCATCGTCTAAGATGCTATCCCTTCTGGCCATGGGTGAAGAGAGAAGCGTGGGGGATCTGCTTATGGTGAAGCTCACCCTTCAGATTGGAGAGGTGGGTGTGAAGCAGCTGCCTGTTGAGTACGCCATTGGAATGATGAAAGCCGTCACAGAGCTGGATCCCCAGGATCTTGAGCCGTACTCCTTCGCCTTCTACCTCCTATCCTTCAACAAGAAGGCCATACCAGCCATAATAGGGTTCTTGAAGATGGGAATGAAAAGACAGCCCCACCAGTGGCGATTGCCTCTGTGGATCTCGCTGCTCTACAAGTGGGAGCTAAGAGAGACCGAGATGGCAAGAAGGTGGGCCACTGTGGCCGCCCAGTATCCCAACGCCCCTCCCCACGTGAAGAGACTCCCCTCTTACTTCCTGTACAAAGAGGGGAGATACCAGACGGCCCTTGAGATGCTCTCCACCCTCTACAATAACTCAAAGAGCGAAAGGGAGAAGAGGATCCTGGCGAAGAAGATAGAGCTTATGAAGCAGCTCATTGTGCTAAACAGCCTGGTACGCCATTACCATGCCATCTACCATAGGTTTCCTGACTCTCTGGAGGAGCTGGTACGGGCTGGGTTTATTCCCCAAATCCCCTCCCCTCCTTACTCCCACAGGCGCTACATTCTGGATCACCGACACCACAGGGTGGTGATGGAAGGATGGTAGGGGTGAAGGGAATCCCCTGATTCATATGATTAACACGAACAAGATATCCAGTATTCTCTTAGTTAGACAGGATAAGATTGGGGATCTGGTCTTGATAACCCCTGCAATAAGGGCACTTAAAGAGAAATATCCCCACTTGAGAATCTCGGTGCTGGCAAGTTCTTATGCCGCCCCTGTCCTCAAAGAGAACCCCTTTTTGCACGAGGTTCTGCTGTGGAACCAGGATAAGCCCAATTGTGCAGAAAAGGCTTTAAAAGACAGGAACTTTGGTGCAGCAGTGCTATTCTTTCCCACCTGGGCAGTCTCAAAAGCGGTGTGGAAGGCCAAAATCCCAATTAGGATAGGAGCAGGGGTGAGACCCTACTGGTTTCTCTTCACCCACAGGGTATCTCTTCACAGGTCAAGACACGAAAAGAAAGAGTGGGAGTACAACTTAGAGGCCCTGAAGCCCTTTGGGGTGAACCCCTCTCCTCCCAAAGGGCCCGAGATCTTTCTGTCTGAGGAAGAGAAGGCATGGGCTTATAGGTGGAGTAAAGGGCTACCTGCATCAAAAGGGATAATAGGGCTCTACCCCGGAGGTGGAGGAGAGATCCGCTGGCCTTTGAAGAGATTTATGGAGCTGGGGGTCAAACTCGGCTCTGAAGGGTGGCATCCCGTGGTGCTATGGGGAAAGGGAGAAGAGGAGATTGCAGAGACTGCTCAAAGGGAAGGGTTAACCGTTGCCCCAGAAACCAGCATAAGGGAGCTTGCAGCCCTCATCTCCATCTGCAAGGCGATGGTCTCTAACAACACCGGTCCCATGCACATTGCCGCCGCCCTTAACCGCCCCTTGGTGCAGATCTTTGATCCCCGCCTGGCCTGCTCTCCAAAACGCTGGGGATACGAAGGAAGAGGACACAGAGTGATTATGCCTCCGGTGCCTCCCTGCAAGAAGTGCTCCACCTCGTGCCCCCATTACAACTGCATGGAGAAGATAGAACCTAACAGGGTTTTTCAAGCGGTAGAGGATGTGATAAGCGAGACCCATGAAGGGTAAGATCAGGCTTGTCTGGATAATGCCTCTGATCCTCGGGGCATTGATAGCAATCTTCATGGTGGTCTCCCCCATCTTAATCTCAGGGGCTATAGAGAAGTTCCACGTTAAGCTTAGAGCAGAGGAGACCATAGAGAACCTCACCGGAGGCACAGCCAACATCGGCACCCTATCAGCAGCCCTGTTTCCCATACCCCACATCGTTATTGACAACAGCACCGTAAAGATTCCCGGCAGGCTTGATCTTAAGGTGGACAAGGTGGAGATATACCCCCGTATTTTCTATCTCTTACAGGGAAAGATGCTGCTATCCTCTCTAAACTTGAAAGGTGTAGATGCCTCGGTTGTTGTGGTTCACTCAAAGAAGAGAGGGAAACCTGTAAACCTAAAATCTATAAAGATTCCCACAATCTGGTTTGCCCTTCCTCCCCTTAATAGCCTTTCCTTGGAGAGATGCAAAGTATCCCTATACTCCCCCAAAAAGGATAAGCCCTTTTTGGTGATCCATCCACTTAATCTAAAAGCCTCCCTCAATCACAACAGGCTGAATTTGAAGCTAAGGTTGAAGACCGGATACTCTGAAGAGGTCTATCTCAAGGGCAAAGGGGATCTCTTATTCAACAACGCATATGCTAAGGTAGAGATAACCAACCTCAGGCCACACCTGTGGCTAAAGGAACTTCTACCCCATCCCCCGAAAGGGTTCAAAAAGGGAAACTTCAACTTCATAGGCCATCTTAAAAAGAGGGGAAGCGATATTCTGGCCCAGGGCACTGCAAGCATCCCCATACTCACATTCAAAACCAAAGAGACCACAAAGGAGGTGACACTCTCCCTTCCAAAGGCTCAAGGGACATGGGAGGGCAACAAGAAGGGCTGGACCCTTAACTTAAAAGAGATCCACCTTCAGTATCCCCCTGCAAAGATGGGAATCACAGTGGTTAAGCGAAAAAAGGAGGCCTCAATTGTACTCCGTGCGGCTCAGCTTGACCTGGGTGCCCTTAGAACCTGGCTAAAACAGGTGCCCCCGGTTTACCACTACCTCCACAACCTCTTTGACATCGTTCATCAAGGAACGGCGAGAAATCTGACTGTAGGATTCCACGGAGAGAGCTTCAAGGAGATCTCCAACATCAGGAGACTCTCTATTGACGGCGCGGTGGAACATGCCCTTGTGATGATTCCCAAGGTGAAGCTCCCGGTAAGAGAGGTGAGAGGAACGGTTCACATGGAGAACGCCACCATAGTGGGGAGCAACTTAGAGGGGCTTTTTGCTTCTTCAACCAAGGTGAGCAATGGCAGGTTCTCGCTGCTCTCATTGAAGGTTAAGAAGAACCACATGCACCCCTTTCACATCAACCTGGATGCCTACGGAAACAACACCATTGCCGACCTTCTGCCCGTATTGAAGCGGCTTATACACAACCGAGAGATCCTGAAAGAGCTGAACCGCATGGAGGCACAGGGCTCAGCAAGGTTGCACCTGTACCTCGGAGAGTACCTTGAGGCCCTCCACGCAGATGCAAGGGTTGAGGAACTAAAAGGGGTGGTGAAGTATAAGGCCATTCCCTTTCCCGTTCACTTCCTCAAAGGGTCAGGAAGGTACCACAACAGCACAATAGAATGGGAGGGGATAGAGGCAAGTGTAGGAAACACAACGGTCTCTCACCTTAGCGGCTCGCTGTCACCGTTACACGGCAATCCAACCTTGCAGATAAGGGAGCTCAAAGGCTCTCTTGAGATGCAAGAGATAAGATACTGGCTCCAAAGTTATCCTGTGCTTCATCCCTACACGGCCATCTTTCCATCAATAGAGGGAAGGCTGGAAGTGAAAAGTTGCCGCCTCAAGGGTCCACTAACAAAGCCAGAAAAGTGGAGATTCAACCTCATGGCCACACCCCAAAACCTTAACTTCTCCTTCACCTTAGTCCCCTTCACGGTAACCCTTATGGGCGGAACCCTCACCTTCACAGAGCGGCTGCTGAAGATGGACAGGGTCACAGCCATAGGGGAAGGGTCAAGAATGAAGGTGTCAGGCTGGTTAAAGGACTACATAGGAAGGCCCTCCGCAGCAAAGGTTAGATACTCTGGCACCATGGGAGGGCCGCTTTACCGCTTCATAGCCCAGCTCTCTGAGACCCCAAAGGCTCTTTGGCTAAAGACCCCCTTTGAGACCAATGGAGTATGGAGATGGAAAGGAGGCTTAGCCCACACTTTAAAAGGAAGGGCCTCTTGGAGCTCTGGGGAAAGAGCCGCTGTGGACCTAACCTCGTCAGAAGAAGGGCTCTTTGTAAGAAACGCTTCCCTCACCACAAAGGGCACAAGGTGCAACTCAACAGCCACCATTCCTTTTAACAACAGAAAGCCCATTGAGATTAGCTTTGAGGGAAGACTGAACTACCGGGATGTTGAGAACGTATTTCTGGATCACGGCTTTCTGGTTGAAGGGGGATTTATTGAAGGCAAAGGGTTCTTTGCCTCGGTGGATCTGAAACGTCCTAAGAGATCCCTTATGAAAGGCTGGCTCAAGGCGAAGAACATTAAAACAGACGGCTATCTCATCAAGAACCTTGAGGCCGAGGGCACCCCAAAGGGGTTAACCCTAAACAATCTAATCTTCATGTATGGTGAGGAGGAGTTCAAGGCTAAGCTTAATCTCATACTTTCAACTCCCCTGAATTTAACAGGCATAATCCAGGGTTCGGTCTTGAGGATACCCCACGAAAAGGCCGAGGTTAAGGCCCAAAAAGGAAGGCCAACCGTTGAGACCCAGGGAGGGAAACCCAGCAGAACCATACACTGGGAAAGGTACTTAGAGTCTATTGAGGGAACCCTAACCCTCAACATAGGAGAGATTGAGTACGGCAACTACACCATAGACCACTTTCTCGGCACCCTCAACATCCTGGGGGAAAGAGCAGGGGTAGAGATTGACATGAGAAAGGGAGAGGTCTGTACCATCCCCATCGCCGGACGGGTGAAACTACCCATAAGAAACGGGGGGCAGAGCACCTACGAGGTTAGAATACCAA
This sequence comes from bacterium, assembly GCA_027080315.1. Taxonomy (GTDB): domain Bacteria; phylum Thermosulfidibacterota; class Thermosulfidibacteria; order Thermosulfidibacterales; family JALWSI01; genus JALWSI01. Next base: position 16,776 of record JALWSI010000059.1, read on the forward strand.
AGAGGAAGCTATCAGAAGAGGAGCAGCCGAGGTTTGAGAAGGTGATCCCCTGCCTCTTTCCAGAGCTGAAGGGAAAGGAACCCCTAATAGAGGGCCCCTTCAGGGTGTGGGGAGATATAAAGGGGCGGGATCCGGGAGACCACGAGGTGCTAAGACACCTGCACGGCTACCTCAAGGTGAAGTCTAATCCTAAGAAAGAGCTGGGCATAATCCACAAGTTCAATCTCGTCTCAAAGCTGCTCAATGTGTTGAATCCTTTGGACATGGCCCAGAATCTAACAAAAATCACCGTAGATGGCATACCCTTCACTAAGTTAATAGTAAGCCTGAAGTTTGAGGGGGAGACCTGGCCCATAGAGGAGATGGCATTGGACGGTCCCGCCATTAAGATAGTTGCCACAGGTAAGCTGAAGAAGACAGGCACCGAGATAGATGCCACTATTCTGGTGGGAATGCTCAAGACCGTAAGCCGGATAATCAAGAACATACCTTTGGTGAAGACCGTGGTGAAACACGTTCTTGGAGGAAAACACGGTTCAATCATCTCAATCCCCGTTCAGGTAAGCGGCCCCATAAACGATCCCTTGGTGGTGCCCATGTCCCCCACTGCTGTGGGCTCAGAGGTGTTCGGAATTGTGAAGAGAACCTTGGGGCTCCCAGTAAAGCTCTTATCTCCCCTTCTGCCCAGCGAGAAGAGAGAGGATAACAAAACCCAACATGAAAGGTAGAACCCTGAAGATCTCGGAGTGTTTCACCTCCATTCAGGGAGAGGGGATCTTTACGGGAACGCCTGTCCTTTTCTTGAGGCTTGCAGGTTGCAACTTAAGATGCAGCTTCTGCGACACCAAATACGCGTGGGATAAAGGAGAAGAGATGGAGGTTGAGAAGGTGTCCCGGCTCATCAACCAGGCTCCCCTTAAGGATGTGGTGATCACCGGTGGCGAGCCCCTGTTGCAACCAGAAGGGCTTTTGGAGCTCATAAGCGCCCTGGATAGCAACAAACGCCTTCACCTTGAGACCAATGGCACCCTGTGGGAAGAAGAGCTGTTTGGAAGATTCCAGATGGTAACCATATCCCCCAAGCTGAAGAGCATGGCAAAGGAGGGTTTACAACACAAGGTGCTTGAGCGGTTTCACCGCTGGAGCGGCCCCCAGCAAGTGAAGCTCTTGGTGAGAGGGCAGAATGACTGGGAGGAAGCAGGGGGTTTGTTGGAAAAGTACCCTCGTTGGGGAAGGGAGATACCCCTCATCTTTCAGCCCCTCTGCGCAGAAGAGAACCGGGAAGACTACCTGAACCTGTGCACCATGCTCGCAGATGAGTTTTTGGAATGGAGAAAGGTAAAAGACTTAAAGAAGGTGAGGTTTCTACCCCAGCTCCACAAGGTGCTCTGGTGGGGTGAGGAGGGACGATGAAGCCACTAATACTTGCCATAGCCGGCAGCCCCAGAAGGCACGGCAACACCGAGATCCTTCTGGATCAGGCCATTGCCGGGGCAGAAGAGGCAGGGGCCAGGGTTGAGAAGCTGATTGTGGCAGAGATGAACATTGCACCCTGCACCTCCTGCGGGGTGTGCCTTGAGACGGGGCTCTGCTCCATAAGGGATGAGATGGAGGAGGTGTATAGGCATCTATTGACATGCCAGGCCATAATCGTAGCCACACCGGTCTTCTTCTACGGCATTCCCGCCCAGCTTAAGGCCTTGGTGGACCGCTGCCAGGCCTTGTGGGCACGAAAAGAGAGATTGGGAGAAAGCCTCAGGGAGGAAAGGGGCCATGCCCTTCTCATCTCTGTAGGGGGCACCGGGGGAAGCAAGGTGTTCACAGGGGTTAGACTAACCATGGAACTCATATTCAGGCTTCTGGATATGGAAGAACTTCCGCCTCTTTTAGTGGAACGGGTGGACGAGAAGGGAGAGATCTTAAAACACTCCGACTCCCTTAAGCTGGCAAGGGAACTGGGCAAGAAGCTGGTGGAATGAGCTCTACTCTGTCGGAAGCGGAGAGGTGAGCTCTGCCCAGAGGTCTTTTGCGTACAAGGGGTTGAATATTGCCCCGTGCAAATTGCAAGTTAAACTTTAGATCTGCACGCTAACTTGCGGAGCAGCAGAATCTCTTTACCTGAAACTGGAAAGCTCCCACCCACCAACATTCCCCCTTCGCCCCCAACATTGACACCATCATTAAAAACCTAAACCACCCAAATCCCCCTCTTCCTCCCCGAAAAGGGCAGGCGATATCGAAAGACCTGCCCCCCATATTTATCCTTTAACTGAACAGAATCTTTGAAAGATAGAAACAGTAGAATCGCCCCTTTCTCGCTCTTAAGCGGTCTAACCAACTCAAGGGCCCGTTCAGGTGCCGCAAGGGCCCGGGCCATCACAAAGGGGAATCTCTCTTCAACCTCCTCAGCCCTTTTGTGAATAACCCTAACCCTATTGCCCAACCCCAGAACACGAACCATATGAGACACAAAGGCAAGGCGTTTCTGCGAGCTCTCTATGCCAACCCCGTAAAGCCTCTCATCTGCCACAACAAGGGGTAAAAGGGGAAACCCCGCCCCGCATCCCACGTCTGCAAAGGTGGTGCGGCTCTGGCTATGGGAAGGACCAGCATCTTTACTAACAGAATCGGAATCATCTCTAACGCTCTTGGGGAAAACCAAGGATATCCCCACCTCAGGAAAAAGCAGAGGCGCCAGAGAGTCCAAGATCTCCACCTCAACCAGCTCCTCCGGCTCTGACAGGGATGTTAGATTATGCACCCTGTTCCATTTGGTCAGTTCCTCCAAAAGCAGCGAAAGCTGCTCAACCTTTTCTACTGAAAGGCGCAATTGAACAGGAGACTCAGCCGTAACGGAGGAGACCAGTTTCCCGAGACCCTGGGTGATCAGAGCCGCCCAGTCCATAACCTAAGGCAGTCGTCTTATGGGCTTTATGAGTCTGGTGGACACAAAGTGTCTGCCCGGCACAAGGGGAATGGGAATCTCAAAATGCCTAACAAAGGGAGCTGCCTGCACCCCGGTGATCTCAATGTCACTAAGCTCAGGAGTGACAAAGAACCACTTCTGAACCAAGGGCGAGAAGGGAGCGGCAAAGAGGTACGAGACCACCGCAGCAATCACCACCCCAAATGGGCTGAAGAACCGCAGGAAGAACATGAGCACCAGCATAATGAGAAAGAGCATGAAACCGCTGGTCATGTTGGCGGTGGCACATCCCCTGTGCACCATGAGGGCATGGTCCCCTGAAAGCACCCGTTTCCTACCCCTCTGCGCCGCCTCCATAATGGCATCGGGGCTCATGATACCCTCAGGAAGATTAACATAGAACCCCACCTCCTGAGCCATGCCCTTGGGTCGTGAGCTTATCCCCTCCTCCTCCAAGATGTTCAGGGTGGCATGGCAGAGGGCATGGTTCTTTCTCAGCCTTGGATCACGCCACAGGTTCCACAGATGCCTCGGCAACTCCCACCATCCTCCCATTGAGAAGAGCACAAACTCGTAAGAGAAGAGCATGATGCTAATCAGTAAGAGAAGAGGGATCAGTATCCAGAAGAGAGGATTGAAGAGGATCAGCATGAGAATAACAAGGCACGAGAACGGGAACCAGAGCTCAAGCACCGGTATCCTCCCTCTCAAGCATGGCCTTGGTGTGAAGAATACGCTGGATTGCAGTCACATTGGCAAAAACAGCAACCAAGATCACTGCCCACCACAAAAAGCCCAGCAAGGCCCCTGCAATGAGCATAATCACCCGCTCGGGGCGCTCTGCTATACCCACCTGGCACTGAGGTATCAGGCTCTCGGCCCGGGCCCTTGTGTAGCTAACCATCACAGAGCCCAGAAGGGCCAGAAAGGCCGCAACGAAAAGGCCGATACTCTTCAAAGAGCACGCCTGGTAAAGCAATCCACCGTAGATGAAGATGTCCGAGTACCTGTCCACTGTGGAGTCAAGAAAGGCCCCAAAGGGAGAAGCCTGATTGGTCACCCGGGCGATCCCTCCGTCCAAACAGTCGCACAATCCCGCTGCTATGAGCACCACCCCAGCCCAGCGGTTGTATCCAGTTGCAAATAGAAGACCGCCAGCTGCACTTAAAATGGCCCCTGCCACTGTGAGGTGGTTGGGTGTAATCCCAAAGTCTGCCATCTTTTTGGCCACAGGCTGAAAGAGCGGAGAGAAGATATCCCTGTACCTGCTTGACAGCATAGGCTACTCCACCATCTCTTCCACGTAACGGGGAAGGGCCAGGGCGGCTTTATGGAGAGAAGGGGTGTAGTAGCGAAGGGTACCCTTCAGTCCCTCAAGGGGACGACTGGGACCATGGGCGGGATCAGGCCCAAGGGAACCCAAGGTGAAGCTCCAGGGTCCTCCGTAGGCAGGCACAGAAGAGAGGTATGAGCAGCTTATGGGGAAGAGCTCCTTAAAGATAGCCGCCACCTGCCTCAAAACCTCAGGCTGAAACAGGGGAGACCCTGACTGCACCGCAATAACCCCCTTCTCCCTAAGAACCCGTCTGCACTGGCTGTAGAACTCTTTTTTGAACAGCCCCTCTGCCGGGCCAATGGGATCGGTGGAATCAACTAAGATCACATCAAAGGAGCCATCAGGTGCGTTGCCCACGTAAGAGATGCCATCACCCACCACCACCGTGGCCCTGGGGTCTGAGAATCCCGAGGCAAGCTCAGGAAGAAAGCGCCTGCTCACCTCCATCACCTCTGAATCTATCTCCACCTGCACCGCCTCTTCCACACAGGGGTGTCTCAGCACCTCTCTCAGGGTGCCTCCGTCGCCCCCACCAATGATGAGCACCCTTTTGGGCTTGGCATGGGTGAACATGGGCAGGTGCACCAGCATCTCGTGGTATCCACACTCGTCTCTCTCGGTGAGCATGGTCATACCGTCAAGCACCAGCACCTTTCCAAAGCTCTCGCTCTCAAACAGGTCAATCTGCTGGTACTCGCTCTCCCCCGAATAGAGGGTCTGGCGAATACGAAAGGCTATGCGCCAGCCCTTGTCAAAGGGCTCGGTGTACCAGAGATCGGTGGCCCTTTTAGGAGCAGCAGCGGGGATCAATCCCATAACACCACCGCGGCGAAGGCGGTGCCTATCTTCTCTACCACGTGTTCCACCGCCACGCTTTTCAACCTCTTTATCTCCTTGCCCCTCATGCGCATACCCTCTTCAGCCATCCTGCGCACCGTCTCTTCAATCTCCTCCTTGGGGCCCGGAGCGGCGTACTCCATAATGAGGGCAGCGTGGTCTTCGTCGGTGGGAAATGCAGCAGCCACCCCTGCGCTTATCCTCTCTCCAGAGGTTGAAGAGGTTATGCTGGCGTAGGCAACGGGCACCAGCGCACCCTGGGGCAGGGGTACAGGATCAATCTCTTTGCAGTGAGGGGGAATGATGCTGCTCATCTTCACCAGATTGGTGTTACCTATCCCCGCATCCAGCAGGGCCCCGTCAAAGGAGTTGAGGGGAGAGAACCCCTCCGATCTGCCCTTCACAAAGAAGAATGTGGTGGGCATGGTGAAGATCATCGCATACCTCCTGCAGCAGCAACGGGCTTGTAGTTAAGCTCTTCAACATGGTGAAGCTGTCCCCGCCTCATCTCCATGGTGAACATGGTCTCTGCCTTCAACGCCTCTTTGAGATACTCAAAGGCTATCCAGGGGTCCACAGAGTCTCCGCAGGTGAAGAGATCCACCGCGGCGTACTGGTACTCTGGCCAGGTGTGTATGGCCAGATGCGACTCTGCTATCACCACCACCCCGCTTACTCCATGGGGGTTGAACAGGTGAAAAACGCTCTCCACAATGGTGGCACCACTGTTAAGGGCCGCCTCTTTCATGGACCGCTCAATGAGCTCAACGGAGTTCAGGCGGTCTCTATCGCATCCATAAAACTCAACCAACACATGCCTTCCCAGTGATTTCATCTTCTTCTCCTTTCCATTCACCAGCGTTGACCTGGGTCAAGCCTGGGTTGGTGCCAAGTTTAGTAGGTCACCATGATCAGCACTGCCTCTTCCTCGCTTCTGTTCTCAAGGGTGAACTCGTTGTCAGGAAAGAGATATATCACGTCCTCCTCCCCTACCTTGATCTCCTCACCGTTCACCCTTAGCCATAGCTCTCCTTTAAGCAGGTAGCCAAAGATCTCTTCGTCATCAAAATCATCGCTTGTAAGCACCCCTTTAGAGGCTATGACCACATAGTAGGGATCCAACTCCCTGTATTGGATGTCAGGGGTGAGGAGCATTCTTCTCACCCCCGCAATATCCTCCTCAGCAAGTTCTCGCTCTTCTTTTCTGAACACATTGCGTTCGGGCACCTCTATGTCTTGAAAGAAGGAGCTTATGTCTTCGCCCATCACGTCAAGCACCTGCTTCAGGGCCGCAACCGAAGGGGAGGCCTTGTCCCTCTCCACCTGAGAGAGAAACCCCTTGGTCAGATTGGCCCTGTTTGCAAGCTCCTCTAAGGTGAGGGCCTTTGACTTTCTCAACCTTCTCAGCTTCTTGCCTATCTCCACTTCGGCACCTTCTTTCTAAACTTTTCCCTTACCTATCAAACAAAACGTTTTGTCGCATTTGGAAACGGAGCGTTTTTCTACGTATAAAGGTGGGGGTTGTCAACAGGGTGGGATAAAAAATTTTTGGGGAGTTTTTATAGGAGGGAATATCTTAAGCGCGAGGCCTAAGATACTGAATTGCCTTAGATAAAGGCTTTTTTACTACAATGGCGGGGCTCATTGGCAGTTTATTAATCTTCCAGGCCCGGTAGCATTCCAAATTGGCTTGAATGATGTTTTTTATGCTCCTATTGCTGGTGCCGCCGGTTCTCATCTTCACCAGCACCTCAGGTATATAAAATGTACTTACCTTGTACCTCTCTAAAAAACGAAGCATGATCTCGTAGTCGGCGGCAATCTTTAGGTCCGTGTTGAAACCTCCGTACTTTTCGTAAACAGACCTTTTCACAAAAAAGGTGGGATGGGGTGGATGCCAGCCTGTGCAAAAGAGCCCTTTGGTGTACGGTGAGGATTTCCAATGCCTAACAACCTTAGAAAGCGTGGCGTCCATATAAAGCAGATCTCCGTAGCAGCTATCCACATTATGCTCTTTCACAGTCTCAACCACGGTCTTCACCACAGACTCATGGCAGTAAAGATCATCGGCATTTAAAAAGCCCACCAGATCTCCTTTAGCCAAGGCAAGTCCCTTATTCATAGCGTGATATATACCCTCATCGGGCTCAGACACCATCTTGGTCACCCTACCCCCAAGCTGCCTCACAAGTTCCACAGTGTTATCAGCAGAACCGCCATCAATAACTATGTGCTCAACATGGGAATGGTTCTGGGTGGCAACGGAATTTATGGTATCGGCAATGGTATCAGCGGCGTTCAGGCAAACGGTTATTATGGAAACGAGCACAACTAAAATTAACGCCCACGCTATCTACTGATAATATGGTTCCCCAAAACCAAGACGTCCATTTTGGTCCTTAAAAAACAATCCAAAGCCTCCTTAGGAGTACAAACTATGGGTTCGTTCTCATTGAAAGAGGTATTTAGAAGAACTGGCACCCCGGTTAACCCATAAAAAGCTTTTATTAATCTATAATATAAGGGGTTCTGACATTCTTCAACCGTCTGCAATCTACCAGTCCCATCCACATGCGTAACAGCGGGTATTATCTCTCTCTTCTCAGGCTTCACACTAAACACCATAAGCATAAAAGGGACAGGGTAGTCTGTTTCAAAGTACTCTCCGGTGTGCTCCCTCAATATGGAAGGAGCAAAGGGACGGAATGGTTCCCTGCGCTTGATCCTTGCATTTAGCACATCCTTCATTTCAGCCCTGCGGGGATCCACCACGATACTTCTATTGCCCAACGCTCGCGGTCCCCACTCCATCCTTCCCTGGAACCACCCTACAACCTTACCCTCGGCAATAGCCCGAGTCGTCTTCATGCACAGCTCTTCCTCGTCATCAGCCCTTTCCACAGAACAACTCATCTCCTCCAACTCTTTCCTATACGCTGATAGCTGTTCACTTATCTTTTCATCGCTAAACTCAGGCCCCCAATAGGCATGTTCCAGAACAAAACCCCTGGGATAACCAAGAACGCTATTGTAAACGTAAAAAGCAGCTCCTATTGCTCCACCGGCATCTCCAGCTGCAGGGTGTATAAAGACCTCCTCAAAAGGGGTGTTCTCAAAGATCTTCCCATTGGCCACACTGTTCATGGCGCAACCACCGGCCAAAGCCAGTCTCTTACAGCCCGTCTTCCTGTAAACCTGATTCAGAACATGAAAAAATACCTCTTCGTATCTCTGCTGAAGGGAAGCTGCTATATCCCTGTGTCTATCTGTGATCTTTTCATCCCTTCCTTTCCTGGGCGGGCCCAGTAATTCTTCAATCTTCCAGGAATAAACGGGCCCCATCTCAGGCTCTCCCTCCTCCCAGGTCATAGAGACTCCCTCGGAGTGATGAATAAAGAAGTCCAGATCCAGCTCGAAAAACCCCTCCAACTCATCTGAAACCCTGACAATACTTCGCATTTCGGACATAAAAGAGGGTTCTCCGTAAGCCGCCAGACCCATCACCTTATACTCGTCCCCGTATTTTGGAAAACCCAAGTACTGGGTAAAAGCCAGATAGAAAAGCCCCAGCGAATGGGGAAAAAACGTCCTCCCTGCCACCTGCAACACATTACCAGAGCCTTTTCCCCACATGGCCCCCACAAAATCCCCAAATCCATCCACAGAAACCAAGGCCGCTTCGTCAAAAGTAGAAACCAAAAAAGAACTGGCCAAATGGGCCACATGATGCTCCACATTGTGAACCCTGGCTTTAAGCTCTTTCGGCTCGCCCCCCAGTCCCTTGCACAAAGCCTCTTTAACATCTCCGATCTTCATAGCGTTCTTAAGCCTGTTGGTAACCAGATTTAGGGAAGGCCTCTTCCTGAATGCAAAAAGGACCTTTTTCATGATATTGGCCTTAGGATTCCGGTTAATGGCAATATGGTCCACGTCCTTAAGCTCGATCCCTGCCTCCTGCAGGCAGTATTTAACGGCATTAACAGGCAATCCAGCCCAGTGCTTTACCCTGACAAAGCGCTCCTCTTCAGCAGCAGCAATAAGCTTTCCATCAACAACAACACATGCCGCAGCATCACCATGATAAGCATTAAGACCAAGAACAATCATTTTGCCTCCTTAATATTAAACCCCTTTTTCATTTATAACCCGCTGATATAGCTGTATAACATGCTCTGCGACATTATCCCAAGTAAATTTTTGCATTATTAAACGCCTTCCATTCTCCCCCATCTTTTTTAGCATTCTTGGAGTATTCAATAAGCTCTTTAACGCCAAAGTAAGTTGATTAACGTCAGGCTCTATTACAAATCCAGCATTAGCAGAACACACCTCGGAAAAGTTACATTGACGCGTTATAATCACCGGAAGCCCACAAAACATAGCCTCCAAAATCGCCATACTAAAGCCCTCAGAATAAGACGGCAGTACAAAAATATCCGCGCAGTTTAAAATGGCTATCTTCTCATCCTCTGCTAACATACCGGTAAAGATCACTTTATCACGAATCCCTTCCTCTATGAGCATTCGTTCTACAACAGCACTATACCCATCAGTATCAGGCCCAGCCACAACTAAGTAAATATCTTCCATGTTTTTAGCTACCATACCAAAGGCCTTAGCCAAGATATCAAGCCCTTTTATTGGGTGAATACGACCTGAAAAAAGTATAACTCGCTTATCCTTTAATTCAGGACAACGTTCTTTTAGATCTTTAAGCTGTGAAGATTCTAAAAATCTCTTTGGATTAACGCCATTCGGTATAGTCTTAACAGTAGTATACACTCCAAAAGTTTCTATGCTCTTTTTTTCTTCTTGAGTAATAGCATGAATAGCAGCAGCTTTATTCAGCAAATGCTTCTGAATAATAGCAGCATATATTTTTTTTCTGAAACCCTTATATCTCAAAGCCTGAGGCTCTAAAGCCCCATGTATAGTCACAATAAAAGGTTTTTTATGTTTACAAGCAGCTAAGCAAGCTACAAAATGAGGATAATGCCAAATCTCATGAATATGAATAAGATCAAAGTTTTTAGTTTCGCAAGCCAACGCTTTAGTCAATTGGGTAGAATAAGC
>JALWSI010000060.1 GCA_027080315.1 bacterium
GCTGGCCCTTCAGACTCAATGAGCAGACCGATAACCTCTGTTATCTTCCCATAGACTGCAACGGGATCTTTTGAGCGTACTGCCTCAAGGTAAGGGGAGAGGTTAATTGCAGGCATTAGCCTCTCCAGCCTTGATAAGGGAATCGGCAACCTCTTTTATTCTGGTCTCCAAAGTGGCGTTAACCACCCCTTTGTCTGTCTCTACCACACATCCACCCCGCTTAATGCTTGGAGAAGAGACAAGCTGAATGCCCTCGGTCTCAATCTGGCCTGACTCTTTCAAAACAGATAGGTCTTTGGGGTTGAGCTTCACCACCACCTCGCTTGACTCCCCTATCTTCTCCAAAGCCTTCTGCACAATCTCTCCTATGCTCTCAGGCTTCTCCTCAAACTCCTTCATGGCTATGGAAGCCCCAATCTGGAAGGCCAAGGATACCAGTTCGGCTTCGTAAGACTTAAGGTTTTCTTGAAGCTCCTTTCGGACCTTGGCAAGGTGCTCTAAAGACTCCTTTGCCCTTTCCAATATCCCCTGAAAACGCTTCTCTGAAAGGGCAAGGCCTTCTCGTTTACCCTCTTGAAAGCCTTTCTCAAAACCCTCTTGGAAACCTGCTGTAAACCCTTCCTCTTTGCCCTTTGCAAAACCCTCTTCGTATCCTTTTTTAAGGCCCTCTGCCTTTCCCTCTTCAAAACCCCTTTTCTTTGCATCCTGAAAGACAGCGTCTATCTCTTTCTCATCAATAGAAACCTGCTCTTTCACAGAGCCGCTCTCTTTACCAGGATTTACAGGCTTTTGATCTGCTTTATTCATTGGGGAAGGATCCAAAACAGAAAAAACCTCTCCTTCCTCCCCCCCACCTGAAAGGGGAGAGAACTGGAAGGGAACAACCCTCTTTTCGTCCACCTCTTTTATCACTACACCGCTGTTATACCAGTACTTCCTCAGCTCCAGCCCCAAGGGAGATCACCCCTTCATCCTCAAGACGTCTCACAACATCTACCACGTCTCGCTGGGCTTTCTCCACCTCTTTGAGCTTAACAGGACCCATGTACTCCATCTCCTCTTTTATGGTCTCAACGGCTCTGGAGGACATGTTGCTGAAGAAGCGCTCTTTAACCTCTTCGCTGGCCCCTTTCAGGGCAACCGTGAGAGCCCGTTTATCCACTCTCTTCAGGATCTCTCTCATGGCCACATCATCAAGAGCGGCTATATCCTCAAACACAAACATCATATCCCTGATCTGAGAGGCCAGATCAGGATCCTCTTTGGCAATGTTGTCAAGAACCTCTTTACTGGCCTCACGATCCATACGGTTCAGGATCTCGGCCACAGCCTTTATTCCACCAATCTCAATGTTGCTCGTTGTCATGGTATGCAGCTTCTCCTCAAGCACCACTGACAATCGTCTTAAAACCTCTGGAGAGATGTCGTTCAAAGTGGCGAGTCTCTTCACCGTTTCTATTTTAATGTTTTCAGGCAAAGAGGCAAGACACTCTGAGGCCTGGGGGGGATCAAGATGGGCAAGAACCAGAGCTATGGTTTGAGGATGCTCTTTTTGGATAATCTTGGATAGCTGCTGAGGATTTATGTTTTTGAGTGCGTCAAATCCAATGGAGGACTCCATTCCCTTAACAAGCTGATTCAAAATGCTCTTGGCCCTCTGAGGTCCCACGGACTCCAAAAGAACCTTCTTTGCGTAGTCAACTCCCCCTTTGGCAAGATACTCCCGGGCAAGGGTTAGGCTGTAGAACTCCTCCAACACCTTGCGGGATACCTCAGGGTCAACGTTCTTAGTGAGGGAGATCTCCTGAGTAAGAACCCTTATAGCCTCCTCTGAGAGCTCCCTCATAACATCAACAGCCACATCCTCCCCTAAGGCTATGATGAATATGGCGGCTTTCTGAGGCCCTGTGAGCTCCTCAACACTGGTTACTGAAACATTATCCGCCATCACTCCCCTCCCATTGAGCCTTCCTCTAACCACACCTCAAGCAACTGAGCTGTGCTGGTAGGATTCTCCCTCACCCAGTTTCGGATCTGATCCATGAGCACCTTCATCTTAACCTTGTCCAGCTGAAGCTCTTCCATCTTATCCTTTCCAACGATATCCTCCAGCACTTCGTTGGGATCAACCACAGGGGGAGCCTTCATAGCGTAGGTGGGAGCACCTGCCTCCTCTCCCTCTCCTTCCCCAACTGTGAGATCAACACCTTCGCCTTCCCGTGCCACAGGTTCTCTGGTAAGCCCCCCTTCAACTATCCACTTCACCAATGGACGAAGCACGAAAAGGATTAGGAGCACTACAAACACAAAGTAAACCAGATATTTAAGAATGGAGAGTACCAGCACCTTTCTCTCCTCCTTCGCAAAGCTCTTCTGCAACGATTCTTGCTCTTCTGTATTAAATGGCACATTTACCACCTCAACGCTATCCTTACGTTTGGGGTTATAACCTATGGCACCCATAACAACCTTTTTGATAGCCTCTATCTCCTCTTTAGATCTGGGGTGGTAGATGCGCTTTTCTTTCTTCCCCTCTTTCTTTATCTCATAGGTACCATCAATCATAACCGCTGCAGAGATCCTTTTGATAACCCCTGCAGGCTCCACTCGCTTCTCGGTGGTTTTACTGATCTCGTAGTTTCTTATCTTGTGCTCTTTGCTATAACGAACCTTGCTTCCCTCTTTTGAGAGAACCTCTGGAGGGCCGAGATTGGATTCTACCCCTGGAATACCACCAACCTTGGGAAGATTACCAACCCCCTTCTCGTTGGTGATCTCCTCGCTTCTCACCACATTTTCAGGGTCATAAAACTCTTTGTACTGCTCAACCTTTCCAAAATCCACGTCAACCGTCACCTTGGCAACCACCTTGTTGCGGCCAAGGGTTTGACCAAGCATAGAGATGATCTTCTGTTCATACAGCCTCTCAAGTTTTCTCTTGTACTCTATTCTGTTTAGACCACCAACTTTGGTCTCTTCTTCCTCTTTGTCAGAGGTCAAAATATCGCTAAGCACCCGGCCGTGGGTGTCAACAACTGTGACATTCTCAGGCTTCAGTCCCTCAACAGCCGACGAGACCAGGTGCACGATACCTTTAACCTGGCCCTTGGTTAGACTGACTCCATCTTTCAGCTTTAATAGAACAGAGGCGGTGGGCTGCTGTCTCTCTTCAAGAAATAGGCTCTTTTTGGGTATCACCAGATGAACCCTGGCGAACTCCACAGCGTCTATCTTGCTTATGGTTCTGGAAAGCTCTCCTTGTAAAGCCCTTATGTACTCAACCCGTTCCAGAAAATCGGTCATTCCTATGTTGGTCTTGTCAAAAATCTCAAAACCAATCCCCCCTCCTTTGGGAAGGCCCTCTGAAGCAAGCTCCAAACGAAGATCGTAAACCTTATCCTTTGGCACAAGAACGGTTGAGCCGCCTTTGGTTAATTTGTATTCAATATTCTTCTCTTTTAAATACTTAACCACCGACGAAGCGTCTTTTGAGTCAAGATTTGAAAAGAGAACCCCCATGGTATCTCGTTGAGAATAGCTGAAGGCAAGTACCAAAAATAAGGTAAACAACAGCCCTGCCCCTAACCACAGCGATATTCTCTTCCCCTTGCTAAGGGAGCCGTAGAAGGTGGATATCTCGTTAAAAAACTCGGCCTTGGCCAACGGCAACCTCTCCTACACCCAAACGGGTCTATTTACCTAGCCCCGGCTCCCCTTTATTCTTCTCTTACATCTTACAATGCTTTTCTACAACAAGCCGTAAAAAGTTTCAAGATAAAAACCGCAAAAAAACACAATCAAAAGGCCAACTTCCATCCTTTGACACCACATAAAAAGGCAACAAAAAGGACATGGCCCAGTGTAGAAGATCCTGATAGACTAAGACTTCGTAGGATAAAAAACTAATTTACAGGTTAACTGTCCACCTCTTTTTTAACCTTAGTCAGGGCATAAGATACCACATTGTGCTGATACGAAATCTATCTTATTTCTGGATTCAGCCTTTTAATAGGTTCAGGATCTCCTCTATATCCGGCACCTCTTTAATGGGATAAACCTTAACAAAAGAGACCCTATGTTCGGTATCAAGGATCACATTGGCCCTCTCAGAGAATCCGTCGTTCTCCCTGAAAAGACCAAGGCTATTGGCAAGGGCCCCATGGGGCCAGAAGTCACAGAGAAGAGGGGTTTTTGACACCTTGAGCTCCTTTGCCCAGGCGTTCTTGCAGGGCACCGAATCAACGCTAACACCCACGGCAACAACCCCCATGGCCTCAAAGCGTTCAAAGTTCTCTTCCAGGCTCTTCATCTGTTCAGCGCAGACAGGGGTCCATGCCAAGGGATGAAAAGAGAGGAGCACCCTTTTGCCTTTGTGCTCTTCAAGGCTAAACTCGTTGCCCCTGTTGTCTTTCAAGGTGAAGGGCTCAACCTTGGTTCCAATAACTGCCATAGCAACCTCCCACTCTTTTGGGCTCGGTTTACACTGTGTGATGGCAAGGGGCAATCATGGAAAGAAACACCGTGGCTTCTGAGAGTGGTGAAGTGCGGTGTAGGTGATGGGTGATGTTGTATGGAGCAACCTCATAAATGTATGGTTTGAGAACAGGAAGTCTAGGATCTCTCGTTGCGCCAAGCGGAGTACCGGGATATCATACAGGCACCATGAAACAAGCATTTATGGAAGAAGAGAGAATAAGGACCTTCACTTTACCACAAGAAGAGAAGGAGAGGCTGATAGAGGCTATAAAAGAACTATTGGGGAGAGAAGATAGGATACTCTTGGCCTTTCTCTACGGCTCTTTCCTTGAAGATGGTCCTTTCAGAGACATAGACGTGGGCATTGTGGTAGAAGAGGAGCCTCCTCCCCCTCTTCTCTACGAATGCCAGCTGGAGAACGAGATAGAAAAAGCGTTAGATACGGATATCCCCCTTGATCTTCGGATTATCAACCACGCCCCGGTAACCTTCCTCTACAACGTGATCAAGGGAAAGCTGCTTGTGTACAGGGACTCAGACTTTTTCGCCGACTATGTTACGCTGGTAGCCAGGAAGTACCTTGACCTAAAACCAAGGCTGGATCACTACACAAAGGAAGCGTACAATTATGCAGATAGATAGAAACAGAGTAAGAAGGACCTATACTTTACCTGTATCTCTGCCCTCCTATTCTGAATCTCCTTGGTTTGAAGAAATCTATCCATGAGAATGAGGCTGTTTGAATCAGTTCTTCTGCCGTTTCTCTGGCAGACCTTCTGGGTTCCCACCCTAAAACCTCTTTTGTGCGAGAGGTATCAAAGCTCCGATACCTGTTCTCATACAGCAAATAGAACCAGTCCATAGAGAATTTGCTCAAGCGAAGTCTCCAGAGGATCCGTCCTATGAGGTATATGAGGGAAGACGGTAGGGTTGGGCAGGGCTTATTCATGAGTTTCGCCAGCTCTTTCATGGGTAGGCTCTCTGGAGAGCTCACCAAAAAAGCACCTCTGACCTCAGAGAAGATGGCCTTAATCACAGCGTCTTTAAGGTCCTCCTCATGGACCAAAGGCACAGCCGCCCCGTGGGGAACATCCATGAGAAAAGGGAAAAGAGCAAATTCGTTGAAGAAGTTGTAGCAGTTGGCTCCAGCCACCACACCGGGTCTAAGTCTAACTATGGAAACCTCGGGGTAAAGCTCTTCTATTCCGTCACATAACTTCTCTATCAAGTACTTGGTGTGCCCGTAATAACTCCTGGTATCCTTAACAATTGGGGTAGAAATAGAGATGACCTCGGGCCTGTCAGGCAAGATCCCGTAGGCGGCTATGGATGAGGTGTAAACGATCCTCTTAATCCCAGCTTTTATTGCAGAGAGGAAAACATTGGTGGTCCCGTGCAGGTTAATCTCGTAAATACGGCGGTAGTCCAAGATGGGTTCCACAATAAAGGCCAGGTGCAAGAGAAGATCACACCCCTCCATAACCTCAGATAGCCCCTTTTGGGTTATATCCACTTTGTGGAACTCAAGTTTTTCAAGGGTTTCTTGGGGCTCGTTGATGTCAATACCAACTATTCTATTCACCTGGGGATGCTCCGCCAGCTCCTTTATAACAAGGCTTCCCAGGTACCCCGACGAACCAGTGACACAGATCTTCATGGCAACCTATCCACCATTTGTAGGGCTAAAGCTGCTTCTTCCAATCCCAATGCTACCTTCTCCACTCTCGGTCATTGCTACTCTGGCTATTAAAGACGGGGATCATAAGCAAGAGAGGTTTTGTGGTTAGTGGAAGTTATCCCAGACAAGAGAGAAACGGGAGGGAAAACCTGTTCACGCTGACATAGGTGATGGTAAGAGGTAATGGTGGATAGTAAATGGATCATGGTGGTGGAAATTGTCTTAGAAAAGGATATCAGATATCAGGGTTGGAAGGTATGAAGAAGAGCTATGAGACAGCCTTTTATCCTCGGCATCTTTGAGTGAGGAGGGCATGGACGAGAGGATAGTTGTCGGGGTTGACACAGGGGGCACCTTCACGGACCTGGTCTTTAAGGCCGGGGAAGAATGGGGCGTATACAAGCTCCTCTCCACCCCCTCAAATCCTGCCCTGGCCGTTCTTGAAGGGTTGAAGGCCGTGGCTCGGGGGAAAGCCAAAACCATAGTCCATGGATCCACTGTGGCCACCAACGCCCTCCTGGAGCGCAAGGGAGCCAAAACCGCCCTTATCACCAACAGGGGCATGGAAGATGTGCTGGAGATCGGCCGTCAGAACCGGCCCCATCTCTATGCCCTCACCTGGGAACCCTCCCCTCCCCTGGTGCCTGCCCCCTTGAGGATGGGGATCAAAGGGAGGGTTCTCCCCGGAGGCCGGGTCCTGGAGGAGGTGGATCCCAAAGAGATAGAAGAGACGGTAAAGACGCTAATGGACCAGGGGGTGGAGTCCTTAGCCGTCTCTCTCCTCTTCTCTTTCGCCCATCCCCATCACGAGCTGGAGGTGGGGCGCATAGCCAAAAAGGCAGGACTCCCCGTATCCCTGTCCCACCAGATCCTCTCGGAGTTCAGGGAGTACGAGAGAACCTCCACCACGGTGATCAACGCCTACGTGTTGCCCATAATGGAGAGGTACATCTCCTACATCCAGTCCCACCTGGGCCCATCAGACAGTATACGCATCATGCAGTCCAACGGGGGCTCCATCTCGGCAGCAAAGGCCAGCCAGGAGCCTGTGAGGACCATCCTGTCGGGCCCTGCCGGTGGAGCCGTGGGAGGCCTGGAGGTGGCCCTGGCGGCGGGATTCCAGAAGGTGATCACCTTTGACATGGGAGGCACCTCCACCGACGTCTCCCTCATGGACGGAAAGCTGGCCCTCACCACCGAAGCCCAGGTGGCGGGTTTTCCCGTGAAGGTGCCCATGATGGAGATCCACACCGTGGGGGCCGGAGGAGGATCCATAGCCTTCATAGACAGGGGAGGGTCCCTTCGGGTGGGACCCCGATCGGCAGGGGCCCATCCGGGTCCCATCTGCTACGGCAAAGGCAACGAGATCACCGTCACCGATGCCCACCTCTTCCTGGGAAGGCTGGTCCCCCAATACTTCCTGGGGGGCAAAATGAAGCTTTACAGGGAGAGGCTCCAGGGCCCTTTCCAAGACATGGCCCAGAGGCTGGGCATCACTCCCTTAGAACTGGCAGAGGGCATCCTTTCCGTGGCCAATGCCACCATGGAAAGGGCCATCAGGGTCATCTCTGTGGAACGGGGATACCACC
>JALWSI010000061.1 GCA_027080315.1 bacterium
CCTGCATCCCACCCCTTGACAGATATGGGCATATGCCTATTTATTATTAACGGGCATATGCCTAAGAAATCCATTAGGAGGTGCAAGATGCCAGGATTTGATGGAACTGGACCTTGGGGATTGGGTCCCAGAACAGGAGGAGGTAGAGGATTCTGTCCCCCAGGCTCTGGACCCGCATATGGGTACTACAGAGGAGGATTCTACGGTGTAGGTAGAGGCGGCCTTCCCTGGGGTGGAGGCAGAGGAAGAACCTGGGGAGGGGGAAGAGGCTGGTGGTGGAGAGGCAGGTTTGTTCCTCCCACCTGGGGATGGTACACTCCCCTCTATCCCAGCTGGAGCATCTCTTCCCAGGACGAGGCTCAGTTTTTGAGAGATGAAATAAAGTTCCTTGAAGAGCGCATGGCCCAGATGCAACAGAGGCTGAACGAGCTTGAGTCTGAAACCGGGTCAGTAGAGGAGTAAAAGATGCAAAGAGGAGCAGGCGGAGGTAGAGGCGGCGGCATGGGCGGAGGCCGTGGAGGTGGTAGAGGCATGGGTGGAGGAGGCCGCGGAGGGGGTAGAGGCATGGGTGGAGGAATGGGCAGAGGTATGGGAGCCGGCAGAGGGGGAACCTGTGTATGTCCCCGCTGCGGCTACAAAGTGGAACACATACCTGGAAATCCATGCGTCAACCAGAGCTGTCCCCACTGCAATGTTCCCCTTGTGAGGGGAGAGTAGAGAGTGAGCAGGCCACCCAAAAAGAGGAGGGTGTGCTGGAGGTGGGGATGGCGCAGGTTCTCTCCAGAGGTTCCGGGGGGAGAAGAGGTGCTTCTCACCCCCGATGAGCTTGAGGCCATACGCCTATGTGACGGAGAAGGTCTTTACCACGAAGAGGCGGCAGAGAGGATGGGGGTATCGCGCCAGACCCTGGGCAGAATCCTCTCTGCTGCCCGACAAAAAGTGGCCTTGGCATTAACCGAAGGAAGGCCCATAGTACACCTGCCGTCGGAAGATCCACAGGTAGAGAGGTTTGTGGAGTTCTCACCCCAGAGGAGAAGATGGAGGGGTGGAAGAGGTTAGCTCCTGCTGGGCACCATAGAGCCCTTCTTTCGGGCGTAGGAAATCATAAAAAGCCATATCTCAAGGTACTATTCAAAAATATAAAGTGGATTCCCGTTAAGAACACATTTCTCAAAGGGCAGGGCTCTAAACCAACTTTTTTAGGATACAAAACCTTTTAGGATACCCCAATCCCCAAACAAGGAGCTTCACCTACCCATTGTTAGGTTGACCCCGCCTCTTCTTCATCATAGGAAGATTCCATGTTTCGGAAGAGGTTAAAGGCATGCGTAAAGGGATGGCAACCTACTCTGCACCAGACGGGGAATAGATGACAGAGCAAATGCCCAAAGAGAACAACAACAAGAGGAAGAGAATCGTTCTCTACACCGCGGCTGTGGTGCTCCTGCTGGTTCTCGTAAAAGGGGGATTCTGGCTTCACTACCGCTTCACCCATGCCACCACCGATGATGCCTTTGTAGAGTCTGATCTGGTTAAGATCTCTCCCCTTGTACCGGGGCACATTGCAAAGATGCTTGTGGACGAGTCTTACAAGGTGAAGAAAGGGGATCTTCTCTTCGTTATTGACGACAGAGACTACAGGGCAAGGCTCGCTGTGGCAAAGGCCACCCTAAATGAGGCCCAGAAAGCCGCCAAGGCCCAAAACGCAACCCTTCAGAAGGCTATTGAGAACCTTGAGATGGTGAGAGAAGAGGTGCCCCAGCAGATAGCCCTGGCAAAGGCGGCTATGGAGTCTGCTCAGGCAGAGCTCATCCATGCCCAAAGGGACTACAAAAGGTTCAAGGCCATGTTCTCAAAGAGGGCCGTTGGAAAGCGGAAGCTTGAAGAGATTGAGACCAGGTTGAAGGTGGCAAAGGGAACCTACCAGGCCAGAAAGGCCGCTTACAAAGAGGCCTTAGTGAAGAGAAGAAGCATAACCCTGGCAGAAAAGACCGTTGCAGAGGCAAAGATGGGCTTAGCAGCCGCCTTGGCAAAGGTGAAAAGGGCAAAGAGAGAGGTGGAGGCTGCAGAGCTCAACTTAGAGCACACAAAGGTGAAAAGCCCTCTCAACGGAGTGGTGGCAAAGAGGTTTCTTAACCAGGGAGACTACGCGGCCCCAGGGTATCCTGTGGTGAGCCTATACGACACCAGCAACATCTATGTGATTGCCAATCTTGAAGAGACAAAGGCCCGTCACGTGAAGCTGGGCGCCCCTGTTGACATAAATGTGGACACCTATCCAGGAACCACCTTGAAGGGAAAGGTGGTGCGCATAGGAGCGGCCTCTGCAGCGAAGTTCGCCTTAATCCCCAGGGATGTCACAGCAGGAGAGTTCACCAAAGTGGTTCAGAGAATACCCATAAAGATCGCCATTGTTGACAACAAGGGCAAGGCCCTTCTGCCTGGGATGTCTGTAGAGGTGGGAATAAGAAACCAATAGAGCTCCAGAAACGAGCGTAAGGAGCCATACCCCCTAATCTTCTGCCACCACTCTTAAATGTCTATCTTCAAGTTCAACCACCCTTCCCACAACAACCCCTGGAATGAGGGGTGCTTTAGCTTCGGGAACTGAGATGAACAGCCCGCCAGAGGTCTGAGGATCGTAGAGAAGCATCTCAAAAGGATGATGATCAAAGGCCTTATGCAGATGGTCTGCCACAAAATCCCTGTTTCTGTAGGCTGCAGCAGGAATAAGCCCCATATTGGCATACTCAAGGGCATGGGGATGAACCACAGGCAACCTATCAATCCACAGTTCTATGGTTACCCCGCTGGCCCTTGCCATCTCAAAGGCGTGGCCTACGAGACCGAAGCCGGTAACATCGGTACACGCACTTGCCCCTGCCTCCAACATGGCCTCTGAAGCCTCAGCATTGAGCCTGCTCATCACCTCAATAGCGGCCTCTGTAGCCTCATTTGAGGCAAGTCCACCTTTGATGGCGGTGGTGACAAAACCGGTGCCTAAGGGTTTAGTCAAAACCAGGAGCTCCCCAGTTTTTGCAGAGGCGTTGGTGACTATCCTGTCTGGATGCACAACCCCTGTCACAGAGAGACCGTACTTAAGCTCAAGGTCGTCAACGCTATGCCCCCCCAAAAGCACCGCATCAGCCTCTGAGACTGCCTGGGCACCACCCTCCAGAACACTACTCAACACCTCAAGGGGCAGCTCGCAGGTGGGAAAGGAGACTATGTTCATGGCGGTCAAAGGCCTGCCACCCATGGCGTAAACGTCAGAAAGCGAGTTGGCAGCGGCAATGCGACCAAAGGCGTAAGGGTCGTCCACCACGGGGGTGATGAAGTCCACAGTCTGGATCAAGGCCGTGGTCTCATTCAAGAGATAGACCCCTGCGTCGTCTGAGGTCTCCATACCAACAAGCACCTCTGGCTTTGTAGGCGACGAGACGGATTTGAGCACCCGGGCCAGGTCCCCTGGCCCCAGCTTGGCCCCTCACCCTGAGGCCCGAACCGTGGTGGTAAGCCTCTTGATCTCCCTCATCCTATTGTCACCACCTTATCCCCACTGGTCAGCCTCTCAACGGTGTCGTACATGTTGGTGATCACCCCCACCCCAAGCTGATCCTTCACCCCAAAAAACTCAAGGCAGGTGCCACAAGAGTAGAGCTCAACCCCTGACTTCTCAAGCTCCCTCAAAGGCTCAAGGACCGAAGAGGTGGTGAGGGTTAGGAAGACTCCACGATTGAGAAAGAGAATCCTTTTGGGGAGACGGCTTGCCTCGGTCAAAGTGGCAATGAAGGCCCTCATAAGCAGACTGCCCAGCTCCTCTTCTGGACCAATGGAGTCGCTGGTGATCAAAAAGGTCACCCCTTCTTCCCCTTGTTTACGAAGCTCCTGAGACCCTTCGGTTGAAGGAAGGGAGCAGGTGTATCCCTTGGCTATTGTGAGGACAAATGTGCCCTCTTTATCTGACACCTCAACGGCACAGCCCTGGCTCTCTGCAAACCTACGCACATTCTCGCACGAGGCCTGGTTATCCACCAATACAGTGATCACTCCCTCATCAATCTTCTCTAAGGCCTCTTTTGTCTTCAACACGGGAACGGGACAGGACAATCCCCTTGCATCAACCTCTCTATCGTTCATGGTGTCGCCTCCCGGGCTATGGAGCTCAAAGCATCAATCACCACAGCCACATCATCTTCGGTGTTTGTGAATCCAAAAGAGATCCTAACAGTACCCTCAGGAAAGGTTCCAATGGCCCTGTGGGCAGACGGAGCACAGTGCAGCCCTGGTCTGGTCATTATTCCGTACTTTTGGTCAAGAATGGTAGAGGTCCACCCCGGATCCATACCCCTCACCAGTACCGAGCAGACTGCCACCCTCTCATCTCCCTGAGGGCCCCACAGGGAGATTCCCTCCATCCCCTTAAACCTCTCCATAAAAAGCCCTAAAAGCCCCCTCTCGTGGGCGTGGATTCTCTCCAGTCCCACAGACTCCAGCCACTCTAAGGCCGCATTGAGGCCGGCAATCCCCTCTGCGTTAGGGGTACCGCTCTCGTAAAGATCGGGAAGTATTTGGGGCTGTACCTCCTCCTCAGAGTTACTCCCAGTGCCTCCACAAACGAGGGGGGGAGGCAGCTCATCACCTGAGATCACAAGCCCACCTGTCCCCTTTGGTCCCCCTAAGCCCTTGTGACCTGTGAAGGCAAGGTAGTCTATCTTGAGACGCTGAACATCAATGGGGAGAACCCCAGCAGTCTGAGCCGCATCCACCAGCAATAAGGCCCCAGTCTCCTTTGCTACCCGAGAAACATCCTCCAGGGGCACCACCTCTCCCATCACATTGGAGCCATGGTTCACCACAACTATTCGGGGCATCACCTGAAAGCAGAGCCTCTCAAACTCTTCCAACCAGTGGTGAGCAGCCGTGCCCCCTTTTGGCGATATGGTATGAACCTTCACCCCCCTTCTCTCACAAAGGGCGTGTAGAGGACGCATAACCGCATTGTGCTGAAAGGGGGTGACCACAACCTCATCCCTTTGCTTCAACACTCCAAAGGCGAGGTTTATGGCCTCTGTGGCGTTCTTGGTGAAGATCACTCTATCGCTACTGGGAGCACCAAATAGGTTAGCCAGTCTGCTGCGGCATTGGTAGAGAATACGCCCTGCCTCCACCGAGAGCCTGTGCCCAGAGCGACCGGGGTTACCCCCCACCTCTTCCATATACCTAACCATGGCCTCCACCACCCCTGGCGGTTTGGGGAATCCAGTAGCAGCGTGGTCAAGATATACGAGTCTCATCAGATCCTTACACCTTTGCAACCTTTAAACTCAAAGGAAGGGTCTCGGGCATAAGATACACTCCGCTGACCTTGTCTTGGCATCTCTCTTCAATCACAGAGATACCCTCTTTCAAAAAGCCTTTGCTGATCAACAGAGAAACCCCGCATTCGCTACTCACAACCTTGGGAGTGGGAATAACCAGGCACTCTACCCCCTTATCTTTCAGAGCGTTCTCTATTTCAAAGGCGTAATGCCCGCTTTTGGGAACAATAAGCACACCCTCTCTCTTCATGCCTTAGATTTAAGCCCTAAAAAAGATAAGGCTCAAATAAGTATTCTTAATAGAAACCATGCAAAGATATTCCTTTTCAAAATAGACACATAGGGAATAGTTTAACCTCTCTTGACATAGGACCCTAAGGGTATAGTCTAACCATCACAAAAGCTCAGTGAAAGGAGGGTCAAGCTATGAGGAGGTTCTTGGGGATTGGAGCTTCGTTGTTTGTGGCGGTAGCGGTGTTTTTGGCCTTCTCCCTGACCACGGGGGTTAAGGGAGCCCAGGCAGAGAATGTGATTAAGGTAGGCTGCGCAATCTCGTTCACCGGCAAAAAGAGCCGTTCTGGAAAGCTCTACGTTGACTCTTACAACATGGCTGTTGAAAAGATCAACGAGAGCGGCGGTGTAAAGGTGGGGGACAAGTACTACAAGCTCAAAATCATCTACTACGACGACAAGAGCAGCGCAGATGAGAGCGCCAAGCTGGTAGAGAAGCTAATCTCTGAGGACAAGGTGAACTTCCTGTTAGGCCCCTACTCCAGCGGCATCACAATCCCCGACAGCATCATAGCCCAGAGGTACAGAATCCCCATGATTGAGGGTGGCGGTGCCTCGGGCAAGATCTTCAGCCGCGGCAACAAGTACATCTTTGGAACCCTTCCCCCTGCAGGTGAGTACTTCAAGACCACCCTTGAGATGATGAAGGGGTTCAAACCTGCTCCAAAGAGAATTGCCATTCTCTACGCCGACGACAAGTTTGATAAGAGCGTGGCTAAGGGAACCAAGAAGCTGGCCAAAGAGATGGGCTTCAAGGTGGTTGTTTACGAGAGGTACGCAGAAGGGGCCAGCGACTTCAACACCATCTTAACCAAAGTTAAGGCTGCCAAGGCAGACGCCGTGCTGGTTGCCGGCCACACCGAAGAGTCGTTGAACTTTGTGCAGCAGGCAAAAGAGCTGAACGTATGCCCCAAGATGATCTCTCTCACCGTTGGGCCCTCTGAGGCAGACTTCAGAAAGTCTCTTGGCAAAGATGCAGAGTACATCTTTGGTGTTGCAAGCTGGTCTCCTCAGATGAACTTCAAAGGGTACCTCTTCAAAGACACGAAGGAGTTTGTGAAAGAGTTTAAGAAGCGCTACGGTTACGATCCCGATTACCACAACGCCAGTGGAATAGCAGATGTAGCGGTGTTGAAGAACGCCATTGAAAGAGCAGGCACGTTGGATCCACAGAAGGTGAGAGATGCCATTGCCTCAACCTCATTGGACACCATCTACGGACACGTTGAGTTTGCACCAAATGGCCAGATCAAAGGGACAAGCGTGGTTCTGCAGATCCTGAACGGAGAGGTTGTCCAGGTCTATCCCAACGGTGCCAAGAAGCCCCACTATCCTGTACCTTGCTGGAAAGAGCGTTAAAAAGAGAGGAAGTATTTAGACTGACTGACAAAGGAAAAACAGGAGGGAGGGTTTGAAAAATAGCCCTCCCCCTTTTATGTTTACCACATCGCAAAAAAGAGAGGGGGTAAATGCTGCTTCTTCAAATAATCATCAACGGAATTCTTAAGGGAGGGCTTTATGCCCTGATGGCACTGGGCATGTCGTTAATCTGGGGGGTGATGGACATCATCAACATCGCCCATGGTTCCTTCATCATGCTTGGCGCTTTCACAACCTATTGGCTATGGCATCTCTTAGGTCTTGATCCCTTCATAGGTCTTATCGCATCAATAGTGGTGCTATTTGTTCTCGGATTCTTGATCCAGAAGTACGTGATAAACCTTGTGATAAGAGCCTCCATATTCGTAACCCTTATCCTCGCCTTTGGTATAGAGATCTTCATAAACAACGCCGCTCTTGTTGCCTGGACTGCAGACGTTAGAAAGGTTCAGATCCCATACGCCGCCGCAAACTTCACCATTGGTGACGCCATAACCATTCCTCTGGTTCGTTTTGCGGCCTTTGTGTTGGCCTTCGTAATAGCCCTGATCTTCTTCTACATACTCAACAAAACCCGTCTGGGAAGGGCCATTAGGGCCACTTCCCAGGATCTTGATGCCGCAAGGCTATGCGGAGTAGATGTTGCAAACACCTACGCGATCACCTTTGGAATAGGTGTGGGTGCTGCCGGCGCTGCCGGCGCCCTATGGTCTCTCCTC
>JALWSI010000062.1 GCA_027080315.1 bacterium
GGCTACGGCAGCGGTGCCCAGGCGCTGCTCTTCAGGGTTGAAGAGCCCATAGAGGACCACCCCCAAAACGGCTGGCAGAACGCCATAAACAGAAGGGCAGAGCTCTCTTACGAAAGGTACCTCGCCTTCAAAAGATTGGTTCCTTTGGAGCTGGGCATCAGGGGAGAAGAGGTGGCACCCACCGCCATATCTGCAAACTGGAGAGACAGAAAGGCCATACTGGGGCTTGTGGGCTCAAGATGCACAGAGTGTGGCACTCCAGTCTATCCACCCCAGAAGATCTGTGTGAATCCCCAGTGCAAGGCCATTGGCAAGATGGAGGAGTATCCCTTTGCCGAGAGAAAAGGACACCTCTTCACCTACACCGCTGATAATCTGGCCTTCACCTGGGATCCTCCAGCCCTTTACGGGATTGTGGATTTTGAGGGGGGCGGCAGATACTGGTTTGATCTAACCGACTGCTCTCTGGAGGACCTGAAGGTGGGAATGGAGGTGAAGATGACCTTCAGAAGGAAGTACACAGACGAAAACCGTTCAATCTTTGGCTACTTCTGGAAAGCCATGCCTGTGTTGAAAGGGGGTGAATAATGGCAACGGGAATAAGAGATAAGGTGGCCATTGTGGGCATGGGATGCACCAGGTTTGGAGAGCTGTGGGAGAAGAGCGCAGAGGACCTCATGGTTGAGGTGTTCACAGAGGCCCTTGAAGATGCAGGGGTTGAGCCAAAGGATATCCAGGCAGCCTGGCTTGCCACCTGCTACGACGAGATCAACATCGGAAAGAGCGCCATGTCTCTCTCCACAACCTTAAAGTTTCCCTTTATCCCCGTCACCAGGGTAGAGAACCTATGCGCCTCGGGCACTGAGGCCTTCAGAGCCGCATGCTACGCTGTGGCATCTGGGGCCTACGACATGGTGCTGGCCTTAGGAGTGGAGAAGCTGAAAGACACCGGTTATGGCGGGCTTCCAGAGTTGTCCTTCACCTTTGGCACCAGAAACAGGGTGATCTTTCCCAATGTCACAGCCCCTGGTGCCTTTGCCATGATGGCCACAAGGTACTTTGACACCTACGGCATAGACCCTGAAGAGGGTAAGAAGGCCATGGCCCGGGTCTCTGTTAAGAGCCACCACAACGGGGCTCTGAATCCCAAGGCGCATTTGAGAAGGGAGATCACCGTTGAGGATGTGTTGAAGGCTCCCATCATCGCCTGGCCCTTGGGTCTTTACGACTGCTGCGGGGTGAGTGACGGGGCTGCAGCTGCCATAATCACCACCCCAGAGATTGCCAAGGGATTACGACCGGATCCCGTTAAGGTGAAGGCCCTTCAGGTGGCTGTCACCTCGGGAGAAGAGCTAATGTACCAGGAATGGGATGGAACACACGTGGAGTCCACGGTGCAAGCCGCCAACAAAGCGTATCAGGAGGCTGGGGTGAAGAATCCCCGGGAGGAGATCGGAATAATGGAGCTTCACGACTGCTTCTCCATCACTGAGCTGGTCACCTACGAAGACCTGGGCATCTCCCCCCGGGGCAGGGCCTGGGAGGATGTGAACAACGGATTCTTTGATCTTGACGGCCAGATTCCGTGCCAGACCGATGGGGGGCTCAAGTGTTTTGGTCATCCCATTGGGGCCTCGGGGCTGCGCATGATGTACGAGGTGTACAAACAGCTGCAAGGAAAGGCAGGGGAGAGGCAGGTGAAGGACCCCAAGCTGGGACTCACCCACAACTTAGGAGGGTTTCCTCCCCACAGCGTGGTGAGTGTGGCCATAGTGGGGAGATGAGATAAGGTTTGAGGAGGAATCTATGCTTGATGCCAAGGCACTGGAGATAATGGCTAAAAAAGAAGCCCTTAAAGGCGTAAGGGTGTTGGACATCACCAGAATCATCTATGGCCCTTGGGCCGCCACACTGATGGCTGTTATGGGAGCCGAGGTGATCCACGTGGAGATTCCCGGCTCTGGAGATCTTTTGATCAGAGGGGTCTCTCCCGGGGGTGTTTTTCCCAGAGGCCTATCACCGGGAATGATGTGCTGCAACGCAAACAAGTACTACCTGGCTGTGGACATGCACAAGGAGGAGGGGCTCAAGATCATCAAAGAGCTTGCTGCCCAATCCGATGTGGTTATGGAGAACTTCAAACCGGGCACCTTTGACAAATGGGGCATCGGATATCGCCAATTGAAAGAGATCAACCCCGAGATAATCTACGTGAGCATGCAGGGTTTTGGTAACTGGGGACCCTACTGGACTCGCCCCAGCTACGACGCCTATGCCCAGGGCATCACCGGACTTGCAGAGATCAGTGGATTTCCAGACGGGCTGGCGGTGAAGGCCCAGACCTGGATTGGAGACTTCCTTTCAGGCACCCTTGCCGCCTTCTACACCCTTTCGGCCTTGAGGCACAGAAAGAGAACCGGAGAAGGACAGTTCATAGACCTCTCACAGGCCGAAGTTCTCTTAAGGGCAATGGACTGGACCTGGCTATACCAGGCTATAACCGGAGAGGGGAGAAAGAGAACCGGAAACTGGGATCCTGCAGTGGTTCCATCCCTTATTGCCAGAACAAAGGACGGCTTTGTTGCTATTGGAGCCTTTCCTGAAAAGGAGTTCAAGGGCCTCTGTCAGGCCATGAACCGGGAGGATCTATTCCAGGAGTTCAGGGAGGTAGAGAAGAGACAAAAGGAGTACGAGAAGGTTTACAAACCCATAGACGAATGGGCTGCAGATATGACCACCCAAGAGATTCTGGAGCTCTCCAAAAAGCACGGGTTTGCAGCAGCACCTGTAAACAACTCCGAGACCATCCACAAAAGCCCCCACTTCAACGAGAGAAAGATGGTATGGAAGTTCATGGATCCCTTGTGGGGAGATCTGGCCTATCCCCGTCCTTGGCACCTTTCAGAGACCCCGGGAAGGGTCCGCTGGTCTATGAGGCCTGTGGGATTTGACAACGAACACGTTATGACCCGGATCCTTGGATACACCGAGGGTGAGGTGGAGGAGCTTTACAACAAAGGCGTTCTGGGCAAGTGGAACGAGAACTTCCCAGCCACTGCTCCTCCTGCAGATTGGGACGGCAAAAAGGGACTCTTCTATTGATTTAAGGGAGGTGGAGAAGATGGAGACTTATGAGTGGGCTGAATGGGCCCGTTTAAATACAGAACCCGACACGGCCAAAGGAAAGGCCAAGGCCCTTGACGGAATCACGGTATTGGACCTCAGTTACGGAAGCTTCGCAGGCCTGTTTGCCTCTTCCCTCATGGCAGAAATGGGAGCAAAGGTGATACGGATAGAGCCCCCTGAGGGAGATATCTCCCGAAAGATGACCCCCGAGGCCATGAAGGTTAAGGACACAGGCCTTGCCTACATAGTGGAGGGACGCAACAAGTACCACATCACCCTTGATATTACTTCTCAGGAAGGAAAGAACATATTCCTTAAACTCGTACCCAAAACCCAGGTGATAATAGAAACATTTCCTCCCAAATACATGGAGAAGCTTGGGCTGGGATGGGATGTTCTAAAAGATAAAAACCCCTCTCTGGTCTATTGCGCCATCAACAGCTGGGGACAAGATGGGCCCTCTGTAGAGGATGGAATGGGGCAAGAGTCTCTGGATTACGATGTTGTGGCACAGGCTCTTGGTGGATTTGCATGGACTGTTGGCCTGCCAGAGGACTACACAGAGTTCCCGGAGCACACCAGGGTGCCAACCCGCATGGGCAACTGGATGGGCTGGTATGTTGGAGGAGCAATGGCTGCATTCTCGGTGATGTCTGCCATTCTCTTCGCCGAGGCAACGGGAGAGGGGCAGTTCATTGACATAAGCCCTGCAGAAGCCCTCGCTTCTGTAAACAACTACGCCTTCCATCTCTATCATCTAACGGGCATGGTTATTGGCCGGGTGGCAAACTTTGAACCCGCGGCTTACGCCTACAACTACGTTCAGGCCAAAGACGGTATGGTCTTTCTGGCGGGCTACGCCGATCCCAATTGGGAGGCGCTCTGTTCCATAATAGGCAGACCCGATCTTGTGGAGAAGTATCCCACGCTAAAAGACAGAACCAACCCCAAAAACTTCGTGCCCATGACCCAAGAGATAGAGAAGTTCACCAAGCAACACACGAGAGAAGAGATTCTGAAGATATGGCTTGACTACAAAGGACCAGGGGTAACGGTGGCTGGAGAGATCTTGAAGCCTTTGGAGTCCATGGAGCTGGAGCACTGGTACGACAGAAAGGCTTTGATGAAGGTGAAGGACAGAGACTACGGTGAGGTTCTGATTCAGGGGCCCATATCCAAAATGAGTGGCACCCCTCCTGAGGTGAAGTGGGTGTGTCGTCCAGTAGGAGCCGATAACAGACTAATATACTTGGACCTTCTTGGCTACGACGAAGAGGAACTTGATAAACTCAAAGGCAAAGGAGTGGTGTGACAAACAGGGCCGGAGATTGATTCTCCGGCCCATTACCCATAGGTAGCTTAGGGAAAATAGTTTTAAGGAGGCGACTATGGCTGAAAAGATCCTGCTTGATTGGGGCGTGATGAGTTACCTCAGCGTAGGTGAGGGAGAAGAGACCATACTTTACATCCACGGTGCAGGAAACAGAAAAGAGGTCTGGCAAGAAGTGATGGAAAACCTAAGTGGGGTAAAACAGATAGCAATTGACTTACCCGGACATGGTGCCTCAAGCTGTAAATACGAAGAGTCAATAGAGGACTACGCCCTGAGAGTAGAGAAATTTATGGAGCACTTAAACTTAAGCGATGTTATTGTGGCGGGACACTCCATGGGTGGAGCAATAGCCATAAAGCTGCTCTCAATCTCCAGCAGGATCAAAGGAGCTGTGTTGATTGGAACAGGAGCTTTATTGCCTGTGAACCCCAAGCTTCTCAACGGCCTTAAAGAGAACTTTTTAGAAACAGTGGACTACATGGTAAAATGGTGCTTTAGAAAGGGAGTGAGCATAGACCTCATAAAAAGGGGCAGAGAGCTAATGGTTCAGGCGGGACAAGAGGTTCTGTACCGTGATCTTTACGCTTGTTCTCAGTATTCAGGGGTTGAGGACCTAAAGAAGAGCAAGGTACCGGCACTGGTGATCTGTGGTTCCTCAGATGTGATGACGCCACCATCCCTCTCAGAGGAGGTGAAGGAACTCTTAGAAAGGGGCGAGCTATCAATCATTCACAACGCAGGCCACATGGTCCAACTAGAAGAGCCCATGTTCGTCGCTGAGAAGATAAAAGTATGGCTTGAGACCCTCTAAAACAAAAACCGACCATACGAAAGAAAAACCCATGCCCTTTGCTTGCATGCAGTCTATTTTACATAATATACATTATCATTCAAAATAAATAGAGTGATCAAACAGGGAGATGGGTAGTTGTTTCAAGGGTTTGGGCTGTTAACCTACACTGTAAGCCCTGCTTCAGGTTTTGTTGGAAATCGGTGTTTTTTGTGAAGAACTCTCGTGATTGATCCGTATTGGCTAAGATTTAATGCGTGACTGGTCCGACTTTGGTTCAAAAAGTCTATAATGTCTATTTGGAAGAGTCTCCTTTAAGATTATCCAAGAGAGACCAAGTCCCCTTCCCTACAGCCATTCTGCTCTACGAGGAACAATGGGCCATTCTTTACCAGATAGCACCCATATTTGATCAAATAGTAAAAAATGGGCAAAAGACAGGCTTGGCTTAATCAGTGACAAAAAGAGAGTCCCGGCTATCACCTGTCCCCTTCTCTCAATTTCAACAAAAAACGGGCTACATTGCCATCACTTTTCAATTTCACAAAGATCACCCCTTACAAGCCAATCTGGCAATTTCACAAAGTACCCAAGTGCCTAATTTGGGTCAGCTGAGCCGGGGATGTTGAAAGCCAAAACAGGAAGGGCGGGGATTTTCCCCGCCCTTGGTTTACATTTCTTAGCCTACGATCTTAGCCTACGATTTTCGGCCTATTTTGCCTCGTTGAAGGTAAAGCTGTATTTATCGCTGCTGCCCAAGATGCTGCTCAGATCATTGGGATCGCTAAGGGCACTCACCTGCCAGGTTACTGTGTAAGGCACAAGGCTGTTCCAGCCGGCCTTGTCAAGAACAAAGTAGATGCCAGCAAGATCCCCTGCCTCAATTAGGCCGTTGGTGCCAGAAAGCACCACACTGGCCTCCATGGGCTTGTTGGTTCCGTCATCCAGTTTCAGCCACAGCAGATAGCCTTTGGCGTTCACAACCTTGTTCCAGGCAAAGACCACAAGGTAGTCGGCGGCATCAAAGTCGTTGTAGTTTATTGCGCTGTTGTCTTCGGGCCATACAAGGCCAATGGCGGGATTCTCACTGCCTCCACTGCCTGAACATGGGGGTATAACCACAGCCACGGTCTTGCTGGGTCGTGAATTGCCGTAGCTGGAATGCGTTTTGATGTAAAATTGATAGGTTCTGCCGCAGGGCAGGTTGTTGAAGGTGTAGCTTGTAGCTGTCCCCTCTTTCACCCACTTCCACAACTGGTTTGCATAGGCGTTGTAGATGAGATACCCGTCTGCTCCTCTCACGGCATTCCAGCTCAGTTTAACACCTGCCACACAACCTGCGGCGCAGCCGCCCTCTACCGAAGCGGTGAGGCCGGTTGGAGCGCTGAGAAGCTGTGATGAGGATATTGGTAGGAATATTGCTTTGCAATCCTTGTCTCTGTCCATGGCTATTTGGCAGGTTGGGTTATTACCACAGGCTGCACAGTCTCCTCCCCAGCCCGCAAATCGGAACCCGACACCTGCCGCTGCTATTAGTGTTACCTGCGTATTTCCATTGTAGGTTTCATTGCAGTCTCCAGGGCAATCTATACCTGCAGGGTTGCTGGTGACGGTGCCTGTACCCGTCACACTCACCTTTAATCGACTGGTGAAGTTTGCCGTACAGTCCTTGTTGCTGTCCATGGTTATTTGGCAGGTTGGGTTGTTACCACAGGCTGCACAGTCTCCTCCCCAGCCAATAAACTGGCTTCCATCCCCAGGTGTTGCGGTTAGAGTAACATCTGTTCCGTTGTCATAGTTTTCATTGCAGTCTCCAGGGCAATCTATACCTGCAGGGTTGCTGGTGACGGTGCCTGATCCTTTGGTTTGCACGGTAAGGGCGTGGGTGTTGCCTAAAAACTCGTCTGCTCCCATATCAACCACAGAAGCTCCGTCTCCGTCTCCGTCAATTATGCGGTTGTCTCCCTCAAAGTCTGTTGCCGGCATATCCGGTGCATCATTGTTACCCATATCTACACAAGGGGAATTGGGTTGAATGTGAAAGTCGCCGTTGGGGGCATCGGCAAACTGAGGATCGGCTGATATGTTGCTGTCGTGGTAGTAGTTGTCTGTATTTGTAAGTATGAGGCAATCGGAATTTCCGTTAAAGTTATCGCAACTGAAATCGTTGTTGTATATCTTCTCAGAACTGGTACTATTAGTAACCGACACATAAACATCATTACCGCTGTTGCCTGCATCGTTTTCCCATAGTATGTTGTTGTAGAGGGTGAAGTTACCTGGGGAAAGCAATGTGTAGATACCGCCTCCAGAATTTCCCGACGCTGCGGTGTTGCTATAGAACGAGTTGTTCACAATATTTGCTGTGCCGTACCAAGGATAAACGTACATGCCCCCGCCCTCTTCGTCGGCTCTGTTCTCTGAGAAGGTGGAATCACTAACAATGATATC
>JALWSI010000063.1 GCA_027080315.1 bacterium
CACCGCGAGGTGGTGGGAGAGTAGGTCATCGCCAGGATCCTTTTTTATTATATATTGTGAAAAAAGGAACAAAGCAAAACCTAACCATCAATACAAACAAGAAACCAACAAAAAACCAACTACAACCTAAAAGAACCCCGCCTGGGAACCTCTCGCAAACCTAAGGGGAACCAACCTTCATCTACTCCCTTTCCCTGAATCAACACCTTAAAGGTGTCACCCATCCCCCCAGGCATTATGAGAGTTTTAGCCTTAAGCACCTGACTCATCTCCAACCCATCCCCCTCATTCAATAGATCCAGAAGGCCCAAACTGAGAAGAAAGTGGCTCTGGTCAGTGAACCCCAAGGTTTTCAATCCCACCTTCTCTCCCCAATGTTTAAGGGCAGAAAAGTTAACATGACTGGTGATATCCTGCTCACCGGGCTGGGCCAACACATCCTCAGAGGTCCTATGTCCTTTGTAGGCCATCAGGGTTCCCCTGCTACGATAAGGTTGATACAGCTCATGGCTGGGGTATCCGTAATCCACTGTTATCACGAACCCTTTCCCTAAACTATCCCCCACAAGCTCTATCCACCTCACCGCTTCAAGGTTAACCTCGGTGCGAAAACCCACCGATAGGGTAACCCCCAGTTCTCTAAAGTATTTTTCAATCTCCCCGGTAGAGGGTTCTCGCAAGGTCTCAGCGAACTCTCCATCTTCAAAGGAGATGTAAACCTCTTTCAGACCATCCTCGCACATCTCCACCAGATGAACAGGAAAGGAGTCCACAAGCTCGTTTGAGAACAAAACCCCGCAAAACGGGGCAACATCACCCAGGTCATCAACCCACTCAACATGGGTCAGGTCTTTCAATATCTCTTGCTGTTTGGTCCTCATGGCAGGACTTCTTTCCACAATGCAGTAGGTGCAGGAGCGTTCTAACCGTTCAAATTCCAGAAGCACGTCCCTGGCAAGGTATCCCTGCCCAGCACCCATCTCCACAACCGTTGGGCTACCGCCCAACACATCAACCATCTCTGCGATCTGACGGGCCAACATTCTTCCAAAAAGATCCCCTACGCTTGCAGAGGTGAAGAAATCACCCTCTTTGCCGATACGACTGGCAGAAGACGAATAGTACCCCCATTCAGGATGGTAAAGGGCGAGTTCCATAAACTCCTTGAAGGTGATGGGTCCTTCAGATGCTATCTTGCTAACAAGAAGCTCTTCTAAGGCAGAGGGCATATCACCACAGGGCAGCTATCAAGGTGGAGCTATCTTCTTTTTTTTGAACCGTGTAGTTCTGCAACAGGCTTTCAAGATACCTCGCCACCAGGTCAACCTCCACATTCACCTCATCCCCTACCCTCTTATCGCCAAGGGTTGTAACAGTTGCAGTGTGGGGAATAACCGCTACTGAGATTATGTTCTCGTGAAGCTCTGCAACGGTTAGGCTTATCCCGTCTATTGCCACAGAGCCCTTCACGGCCACATACCTCAGCAGATTCAAGGGCAGCTCAAAACGGTAAACTATGAACTCACCCTCCCCTTTAATGTCAGCTATTATCCCCACCCCGTCTATGTGGCCTGTCACAAGATGCCCATGTAACCTGTCACCAACAGCTAAGGCTCTCTCAAGGTTAACTTTTATGCCAGGTCTTGCGTTCTTCAATGATGTTCTCTTGATGGTCTCAGGAGAGACATCTGCCTTAAACCACCCCTCCCCCGATTCAACCACGGTTAAACACGCCCCATTAACAGCTATGCTCTCACCAACCGGGATCACCGGTTCTGAGAGGGAGTGGGAGATATTCAAGACCAATCCCCCAGCTTTAGACGCTACATCTACCACCTCTCCAACTCCCTCTACTAAACCAGTGAACAATAAGCTACTCCTTTTCCTCTTCGTCCCTCATGAGCTTATACTCTATGCTGTCCACCAATGCCTTCCAGCTGGCCTCAATGACGTTACCATGAACGCCCACTGTGCCCCAGCGTTTCTCTCCATCTGTGGACTCAATTAGCACCCTAACCTTCGCTGCGGTACCAGCGGTCTCGTCCAGGATTCGGACCTTGTAGTCTGTGAGATGGGTACCCGCCAGATTGGGATAGAACTCTGAAAGAGCCTTCCGAAGGGCCTTATCCATGGCGTTCACAGGGCCGTTTCCATCTGCAGCGGTATGGTAGGAACCATAAGGGGTCTTAACCTTTATAGTGGCCTCGCTAACAGGGTCCTCTTCTCTTGTGCGCTTCTCAACAATAACCCTGAATCCACCCAGCTCAAAGTAGGGATCAAACCTGCCCATGGCCTTCTTAACCATGATCTCAAAGGAAGCCTCGGCGCCTTCA
Organism: bacterium; assembly: GCA_027080315.1. Classification (GTDB taxonomy): domain Bacteria; phylum Thermosulfidibacterota; class Thermosulfidibacteria; order Thermosulfidibacterales; family JALWSI01; genus JALWSI01. The sequence goes on from JALWSI010000063.1 coordinate 2,334, forward strand.
AACTGATACCCCTGGTGCTCAAGCTCTTTTAGCTGCTCCAACACCCGCTGAACCGTTGGATCCTTGCTCTCAATGTCAAGTCCAAACTCTTTGGCTTTGTAGAGAATGTTGCTCTTACCAGAGAGGTCTGAGACCAAAACCCTCTGCTTGTTTCCCACAAGTTCGGGCTTTATGTGTTCGTAGGTGTCCGATCGCTTCATCACGGCACTCACATGAATGCCCCCTTTGTGGGCAAAGGCACTGCGTCCCACATAGGGCTGGTGTTTCCAGGGCTTCAGATTGGCAATCTCATAAACGAAGCGAGAGATGTTGGTAAGCATAGCAAGCTGCTCATCAGAGATACAGTCAAGCCCCATCTTCAGCTTCAATGCAGGAATGATTGAGCAGAGGTTGGCGTTGCCGCACCTCTCACCTATTCCGTTTATGGTTCCCTGAACATGGGTGACCCCTTCCCTTACAGCCATGAGGGTATTTGCAACAGCACACTCAGAGTCGTTATGGGTATGCACCCCCAACCTCACCTCTGGTCCCAGAGTCTCTTTAACCGCCTGTACGATGGGAGGAATTTCGTAAGGAATACACCCGCCGTTGGTATCGCAGAGCACAATCACATCGGCTCCTCCTTCAACGGCGGCTTTCAGGGTCTTAATGGCATACTCTGGGTTTCTCTTGTAACCATCAAAGAAGTGCTCGGCATCGTAGATAACCTCTGGCACCCGCTCTTTCAGATAGTTAATAGACTCTTGAATCATTCGCAGGTTCTCATCTAAGCTGGTCTTCAGAGCATCTGTAACATGAAGATCCCAAGACTTTCCAAATATGGTCACCACCGGAACATTGGCTTTGAGAAGCATTGAGATGTTATGGTCATCCTTTGGATGAACATTGGGCCTGCAGGTACTACCAAAGGCTGTTATCTTAGCCTGCTTAAGTCTGAGATGCTGGGCCAGTTTAAAAAACTCCATATCCTTTGGATTAGAGCCAGGCCATCCACCCTCGATGTAGTGGATGCCCAGCTCATCCAGGTTCTCTGCAATGCGCACCTTATCTGCGCTTGAGAGGGAGACATCCTCCCCCTGTGTTCCATCCCTCAAAGTGGTGTCGTAAAGATCTATTCTCTTTCCCATTAACTCCCTTCCTTATCTAACTCAAAAGCTCTGTGTAATGCCCTAACCGCTAATTCTAAGTATTTATCCTCAATAACACAAGAGACTTTTATCTCTGAAGTGCTTATCATAATGATGTTGATACCCTCGTCTGCAAGGGCATCAAACATGGTGGCTGCGACCCCTGGATGGGAACGCATGCCAACACCCACTATAGAAACCTTTGCTATTGTGTCATCGGTTATGAACTTTTGAGCCCCAATCTCTTTCACCACATTCTCAATCACCTTAATCGCCTTAGGAAGCTCGGTTCTCGCCACAGTGAAAGAGATGTCGGTAAGGCCGTCTTGACTGACATTCTGGATAATCATGTCAACATTAATATTTGCTTCGGCAATTGGGTCAAAAAGGGCCTTGGCAATGCCCGGCCTGTCAGGAACCCCTACCACTGTGATTTTTGCCTGATTTTTATCGTAGGTAACCCCGGATACAACCACATCTTCCATATCTTTATTGGCTGGTACCACCATTGTTCCTTCCTCCTCGCTAAATGTGGATCTAACATGAATGGGAATATTGTACTTCATCCCTATCTCAACAGAACGCACCTGAAGCACCTTGGCTCCGGCACTGGCCATCTCAAGCATCTCTTCAAAAGAGACGGCCTTAAGCTTTCTGGCCTCAGGCACTATGCGGGGATCGGCGGTGAACACGCCGGTCACATCGGTATAAATTTCACACACATCGGCGTTCAAACCAGCTGCCAAAGCCACCGCTGTGGTATCAGAACCTCCCCGTCCCAAGGTGGTGACATCGTGAGAGAGTTCGTCCACCCCTTGAAAACCGGCAACCACGGCAATCATTCCCTCTTTCAGAGCATCAAGTACGTTTTTGGCCTCAATCTTCTTGATTCTGGCCTTGGTGTGAGCCCCATCGGTGATGAACCCTGCCTGTCTCCCGGTGAAGGACCTCGCAGGATAGCCAAGCTCCCTCAATGCAATGGCAAGTAACGCTGCAGAGGCACGTTCCCCAGAGGAGAGAAGTAGATCCATCTCACGCTCATCTGGAAGCTCCGACAGTTCATGGGCCAACCCTATGAGTCGATCGGTCTCGCCAGCCATTGCGGAGATAACCACCACCACATCGTTACCGGCATCCTTTGTTCTGGCCACCCTTCGTGCCACGTTCTTGATCTTCTCTGTGGTGCCAACAGAGGTGCCCCCATATTTCTGAACAACCAAAGCCATGCTTCAATACCTCCCCGTGAAGTTGTGGCCTGCCATTACCAAAAACCCCACCCATAATACAAGGCCTATCAAAAGAGTTGTTAATGTACCGCAAAACTCAAGGGTTTACAGCCTTAAATAAAGATGTTCAGGCACAACTCCAACATTATTATTATCTTTTGCTTGCCTCTGTTTTTGGTTTATTTGACCCTATAAATCTTCTTTGCTATAAGCGCCCCGCCTTGTGAGAAAAGGGCAAGATACCACCCTAACGAAAAGGGAGGGAGATATGGACAGACGCAGCTTTCTAAAGGCAATCGCAGCCGGAACAGTCTCTTTCTCTCTAACGCCTTCTGGTGTCTTAGCTAAAATGCCAGATGGTTCTAAAGAGTTTGTAGGTGTTCTTGTTGATACAACTCGGTGTATCGGCTGCCGCAGGTGCGAGCTTAGGTGTGCCCAGGTGAACAACTTACCACTACCGGATCCTGACGACAAAAAGGTTTTTGAGAAGGAAAGGTGGGTTTCAGCGGAGCACTGGACAATTGTTAACAGGCATAAGACCTCAAAGGGTACTTTCTTTATCAAAAGGCAATGTATGCACTGTTGCCAACCAGCCTGTGCCGCAGCGTGTCCGGTTAAGGCAATGGAGAAAAAGAAGGATGGGCCTGTGGTATGGAACCCCAACTGCATAGGGTGTAAGACCTGTGCTTTCTCCTGTCCTTGGGGAGTGCCCGAACTTGAACCCAAACCATTTCCGAAGATCGGGAAATGCATCTTTTGTTGGCCCAGATTACAAAAAGGGCTTCTGCCTGCCTGTGTTGATACCTGTCCTATGGAAGCTCTCATCTTCGGTACAAGAAGACAATTGCTGGACGAGGCAAGAACCAGAATCTACAAAAATCCAGACAGGTATCACAGGTATATTTATGGAGAGCGAGAGGTAGGAGGCACCTCCTGGATGTATTTAACCGCTGCTCCTCCAGAAGAAATGGGGCTCAAGCGAGAGGTGGGCAAGAAGCCTTTGCCTGAGAACACAACAGGGTTCCTCTTTGCTGTGCCTTACGTGTTAGTCTTATGGCCGGCGTTCTTACTGGGAGTTCATAAAGCCACTGAAAGAAGAAAAGAGGTGGCCAGCAAAGAAAACGAGGAGGGTTAAAGATGACTGGCTCTTTGATATCTGAACTTAAACCAAAAGGTAAGATCATCACCCCTTTCAACGTGATTAGTGGACTCTTCATCTTAGTAGGCATAGGCTTCATGATCTACAGATTCATCTACGGCCTGCCTGCGGTGGTCAATGAGGCTCCTGGGTTTCCCTGGGGAGTATGGATCGGCTTCAACGTGATGGCAGGTGTCGCCTTTGCCGCAGGGGCTTACACCTTAACCTTTGTGGTGTACATCCTAAAGAATGATCTTTACCATCCCATAATAAGGCCCACAGTGCTAAACGGATTTTTGGCCTATGTGTTTTACGCCGGTGCCATAGTCTTAGATTGCGGAAGATGGTGGCATATCTACAACCCGCTAATAGGAAACAAGTTTGGAGTCAATGCTGTTCTGTTCCTCATCGCCTGGCACTTCTTCCTTTACATGCTGGCTGAATTGGTAGAGTTCTCTCCCGCAATCGCAGAGTGGTTAGGAGCAAAGAGGCTATGGAAGGTCCTTAAAGGCATGACCATAGGTGCCGTGGTGTTTGGAATAACCCTCTCAACCCTTCATCAGTCTGCCTTGGGCGCTTTGGTTCTCATGGCCGAGCCGAACATACATCCCTTGTGGTGGAGTGAGTGGATACCCGTCCTCTACTTCGTGTCGGGAATATACGGCGGAATCTCAATGGTTCTGGTGGAAGGATGGATCAGCATGAAGGCTTTCAGCGACATCATTCCAGAGAAATTCAAAAAGCAGTATCCCAACATCGCAGTAGGATTGGCAAAGTTTGCCGCAGGTGTGATGTTTGCCTACTTATTCATGAAGCTGTTGGTGCTCATCCACGGTAGACATTGGGATCTTCTTCTCACCCCCATGGGTTACATCTACATAATAGAGGTGATTGGTCTAACCTTCATCCCCTTCCTCTTCTTCCTGTTTGGAGCCAAAAACAGAAGCGTGGGTCTCATCAGGTGGGCAGCGGTGCTGGCAATGTTGGGGATCATCCTCAACCGATGCAGCTACGTCTTCATCGCCTACAAGTGGTATGTCCCCCTCTCCGAGCGTTACATCCCTGCCATCCCCGAGGTATGGATAGCCTTAACAATAGTCGTGGCTCATATGTGGGCTTACAGGTGGGTTGTTAGAAGAATGCCAGTTTACACCGATCCACCAGAGTGGGCCAAAGAAGACCACTAAAAAACTGGAGGTGAATCATGGGCGAGTTCCATTATGTAGACCTGTTTGCAACAAAGGGAATAGAGTACATCGTGGTAATAATCTACTTGATCATTCTAATTCCCTTTTGGAAGTTCTTAACCAGAAACAAGGATAGCTATCGGTACAATCCCCATTCACATCATTCGCATTCAACAACTTCCAATTCTCCATCTGCAGGAGGAGAAAAATGAGAAGAGAGACAAACATTATTGCAAGCATCATAATACTCTCTCTGGGGATTTTCTTGGTGTTCGGTTCTCTAAAAACCTCATATGCAGAAGACCCCCCAGATACCATCACCATCAAAAAGTTGGAGAACCTGTACGGAGAAGTTGAGTTTCCCCACTCAGACCACTTTGAGTACACAGACAGCTGCTCAGATTGCCATCACCATTCAGGCGAAAAGACCATAAGCTGTCAAAGGTGCCACAAGCCTTTCAAGGTGTACAAGTATTCGGGGTCCAAAAGAAAGAATGGATTAGGGCTAAAAGGAGCCTATCACGGAAGATGTCTCAAATGCCATGAAGAAGAGTCTGGCCCCACAGGTTGCACCGACTGCCACGAAAGAAGAAAGAAACCAACACCTAATTTCTCCTCCGAGAAAGAGTAGCTATTCTCCCACCCCGA
>JALWSI010000064.1 GCA_027080315.1 bacterium
GCATCATACCCTCTGGAACTATGAGCCTTGGAGACAGAACCTCTCGGGGAAGAGGAAAAGGCTCCTCCATGGAGGGAGGGGTTATGCTCTCAAGAGAGAGAGCCATCTCTTTTAAAGAGAGAATCTCCCCTGAACCAAAGAGATTAGAGATTCCATCTTCTTGAACGGTCCTCCACATGGATCCTTGCATAGTGGAGGTGCTGTGATCAGGAATAACCCCAAACACACCCACAAACCGGCGTCCCTCTTTTGGAGAAAAGTAGAGGGCCAATGGAAAACCGAGGCCCCGATTGGTGTCTGTTAGGCCCTGAAGAAAGAGCTTTATGCGTTTTGCAGGATTGCTGGTCAGTCTGTAGGCATTGCCCAGTTCGTAGAGTATGGATAGATGCGAGATCTGTCTCTCCTTCTCCCCTAAAAGATCGTTAAGTTTGGCAAAAAGCTCAATGTTCTCAAGGAACACATTGGAGACCTCTGCAAGTAGCCTCAGAATCTTCCTGTCGGTTTTTGGAAGACCCCTATGCTCAGAGAAGAAAATCTCAATGGTGCATCTCAACCCCTCTTCTTCTCTAACCTTGAAAACGGCTTTTTTCGCTCCCTTTGCAACCGAACCCTCCTCTACAGGGCAGGAGACCACGGTCTTCTCCCGCCTGCTATCCAGCTTAACCCTCACCATAAGAGGAGAGACCAGTTGATAGGCAGCCTTGCATATCTCATTTGCCAGATCCCTCTGGTTCATAGCCCTTCCAAGCCTACTGACAGCCTGATAGAGGCTGCTCATGTTCCGAGACGCTTTTTCAGCTTCCTCTCTCCTTTTGAAGCCTGACAAGGCTATTCCAAGCTGTTTGCAGAGGGTTGAGAGAAGGAGGGTCTCTTCCTCATCAAAGAAGCCCTCTTTACGGATTCCAAGGGTGGTTTTTATCCCATCCCGCTCAGAAGAGAAGATCTTAAACCCCTCTTCTCCCTCAAATAAGGAGGATAGAGAGACGCTTCCCGGCGGAAAGACTATGGGGCGCTCTCCCTCGGCCACAAATACTGCCGCTTGGGCACCAGTGCTACTCACCACAACCTCTAAAACCTTCTGAGCACCCTCTCTAAAGGATCTGGAACTGAAAAGGGCCTCACAGCAACTTGCTCCCACGAACAACATTCTGTTCTGGCCATTTCGGGGCAAATCAATCATCCTCTTCCATCTCGCCCACTTCTTCCACCTCAAAGAGCTCCGCCACAGACTTAAGGCCCTTTTTTGAAAGCACTTCGTTAAGGTATATCCTATCCTCCCTGTCCAGCACCCTTACGAGATGAGACTTCATCTCTTCAGGCTCCGAAACCTTCACAACGGCAGTAGGTTCTCCTAAAGGAAATCCCACCAACATAAAGAGTCCTCTACTCTCTTCCCTAAAGACCTCTTTGCCCTTACCTATCTTCACGTAGTTGTCTCGGCCAATCTCGTTCACCACAAATACAACCCCTTTTGGGGTGCTCTCGTCTTTGATTATCTTGGTGAGTAGCTCCACATCGTGCCTAAGTCGTTCTATCTTGGCCTCAATCCCAGCAATGGTGTCGTTGTAATCTACAATCTCTTCCACCATCTTCTTGGCAAATAGAGGGAGCTTGGGCATCAACTGGGCTTCCACCTTGGGATCACCCTCTGCCAATCGCAAGATAAGGCTCTTTATCTTCAGGTTTGGCACGTTTGTGTTCTTAAACACGCTGCCCTTAAGCATACGGGTCAGGGCAGTCACCTTCCCCTCTTTTTTGTTCTCCTGCTCTTTTAACTGGGCAAGGGTCTTGGCGATCTGATCCTCTGCCGACTCTTTCTGCTCTTTAAGCTTGCGAATCTCTTCCCGTTTCTTCTCTACCTCCATGGGATCAATCACGAAGTTGTTTATCCCCATGGTGTCAACAATAAGTATGAGCTTAGTGGCAGCAATGGTGGTATGGTTGAGATTCTTCACCCCAAACACTATCTCACCTTCAACCCTGCCCCCAGAGAGCATGTTCACCTCTACAGTGCGGCTCTTCACAGTGGCATTGTTAGCTCTGGCAATGCTCACCTTTCCATCACACTCAACAGAGGCTCCTGTAACTATGTTGAGCACACACTCTTCCTCAGCCCTAATAACGGCGCCTGAGGCCACTGTACCCTTCACAATCACTGCCCTGCCGTCCACAACGGCGTTTCTGCCCACACTGCCTTTAATCTCAATGGCCTTGCCTGGAGAAACCACCTTGAAGCCGTCTCTCACCGCATCGGTGGTCTCCATGTCGGTTCCAGAGATGAGAATGTCCACACCCTGAGGGCGATCTGCCAGATCCACGCTGCCAGTGGAGTAGTCCACCCCCTTCAACTTCAACACTGGGGAGAGAGAGATCTTTCCTTTCTCAATAACAACGAATCCATCAACCTTGGCTATAAGTTGATAGATTCTCTTTTTGTCCTTACTCTCCTCCTTCACCTCCAAGGTCTCTTCGTCAACCACAAAGGGAAGAGGTGAAATAGGTTTAAAAGGGATAACGGCCCCATTAACCTTAACCCCCATCTCCCCAGGAAAGTACTCTACGGTGACCACCACATTGCCGGGCTCTACCTTCCTCTCGGTGTAGCCCCTGTCTTTAAAGTCCATTCTTCCAGAGCGCTTATCTATGACCCTGCCAGCATAGGTGATGAGTGGCACGTGGTAGATCTCTTCTCGCGAGGGGTGAACCACGGGTCGCCCCTTAGCCACGACAAAGGTGGACATCTCCCTCTTACCCTTTGACCACTTCTCTAAGATCTTCAGCCACTCATTTTTGATCTCGTCGTCGCTCACAAGGCCGTAGATAACCCCCTCTAAGGCCATCTTCGCCCTGGTCTTTCTCAAAAGCTCTCCAAGGGCAGGACCCTCGTTCCCCTCTTGAAAAAAGACCCTCGTGGTGGGCAACACCCTTAGATTAGCAAGGGGAACCGGGTACTCCTCTTCGTCAAGGATGGTGTCAAAGACCTCAACATAGGTATAGGTGGCAGGATAGACATCCAGGGTGTACTCTGCCACGTATCCCTGGGTGGTGGGAACATGATAGACGTCCATAGAGACCACATCAAAGGAGAGATCCTTTGCCTCCATTCCATACTCTGCCGCAATCTCCTCCAAGGCCTTTGCAGGATCTCTGGTCTTTACCTGTCTCCCCTTAGGCATCTGGAGCCTCCTCCTTATGACCGCATCGTGGGCAAACAAGCTTGTCTTTCTGCTGCATCAGATAAGGCAGCCCGCACTCAGGACACTCTTTCTGCACCGGCTTTCCATTGGCTATGGCCCTACACTCTGGATACCTGCTACAGCCGTAAAAGACCCCTCTTCTGCTTCTTCTTGGAACCAAGAGACCCTGGCAGCCATCTTTAAAGCAGGGCATCTCAAATTCTGCCTCAAGCTTGGGGCCCTTTAAGGGCTGGGTGTAGCGGCACTCTGGATAGCCTGTGCACCCCAAAAACTGTCCGAATCTACCAAACTTGATCTCCAAGGGCTTCCCGCACTGGGGACAGAGCTGCTCTTTGTCAAGCTTCAACGAGCGAACCTTGGCCATGCCATTTTCGGCCTTGGATAGCTCTTTTGAGAAGGGATCATAAAACCTCTTCACTATATCAACCCAGTTCTCCTCTCCCTCCTCAACCTTGTCCAAGTTCTCCTCCATCTGGGCTGTAAAGCTGTAGTCAACTATTTTGGGAAAGTGCTCCACAAGCAGCTTGCTCACCAATCTTCCCAAAGGCGTAGGGAAGAGGGTTCTCTTCTCCCTTCTCACGTATCCCCTGTCTTGGATGGTAGAAATGATGGTTGCGTAGGTACTTGGACGGCCTATACCCCTTTCTTCAAGGGTCTTCACCAAAGAGGCCTCGGTGTAACGAGGCGGAGGCTGGGTGAAGTGCTGAGAGGGAATTATCTCAAGCAGCTTCAGCTCTTCTCCCTTCTCAAGTGGAGGAAGTTTGGAGTCCTTCTCCCCATTCTCCTCCTCTCCCTCAATGTAGAGCACCCTGTATCCCTTGAACTTCAAAACGGACCCCGTAACCTTGAACAGGGCATCCCCAGCCGAGATCTCCACAGTGGTGGTATCAAACAGAGCAGCCTTCATCTGGCTGGCCAAAAACCTCTTCCAGATCAGCGAATAGAGCCTCCAGAGGTCTCTGGACAACACCCCCTTCAAATTGTCGGGGGTTCTGAGAACAGAGGTGGGGCGGATACACTCATGGGCCTCTTGTGCCCCTTTCTTGCTCTTGTACTTTGGTGGGGTTGTGGGCAGAAAATCCTTACCCCACTGGGCCTTAACAAAGTCCCTGGCCTCAGCCTGGGCCTCTTTGGCCACAGAGACAGAGTCGGTTCTCATGTAGGTTATCAGGCCAACGCTACCCTCTTCTCCAAGCTCAACACCTTCGTAGAGCTGCTGAGCCAGCATCATGGTCTTCTTTGCTGTGAATCCCAGTTTTCTACCTGCCTCTTGCTGGAGAGTGCTGGTTATGAAGGGGGGCGGTGGTGACTGACGGCGGGTCTTCCTTTTCACCTCCGCCACCACAAAGGGCTGGCCCTTCAAAGAGTCAACAACCTCCTTGGCCTCTTCCTCTTTGATAAGACTGGCTTTCTTTCCCTTCCACTTGAAGAGCTTGGCCTTGAACTGGGGAGGCTTAGACGCCTCCAACAGGGCCTCAACCTCCCAGTACTCCTTGGGAACAAAGGCCTCAATCTCATCCTCTCTCTCGCAGATGAGGCGCAGGGCAACCGATTGCACCCTGCCTGCAGAGAGGCCCTTCTGCACCTTTTTCCAGAGCAGAGGGCTGATGCTGTAGCCCACAAGCCTGTCAAGCACCCGCCTGGCCTGCTGAGCGTCAACCTTGTTCTTGTCAATCTTACCCGGATTGGCCAGGGCCTCCTCAATGGCCCTCTTGGTGATCTCGTGAAAGGTGATGCGAGCGATCTTTCTCTTGGCCCCTATCTCCTCTGCCACGTGCCAGGCAATGGCCTCTCCCTCACGATCCGGGTCAGAGGCTAAATACACCTTCTCTGCCTTCTTGGCCTCTTTTTTGAGCTCGGCGAGAATCTTCTCTTTACCTGGCACCACTACGTAGGTGGGTTGAAAACCGTTGTGGGTATCAACCCCCAGCTTGTTCTTTGGAAGATCCTTAACATGGCCCATGCAGGCCTTTATGGTGAAATCCTTACCAAGAAACCTTGAAAGGGTTCTGGCCTTAGTAGGCGATTCAACAACCACAAGCTTCTTCACATCACCCTCCTGGAATAGACTCCTCCCCTACCCTGAGAGATAATCCCCTTCATCTCCATCTCTAAAAGCACCTCCCAAATCTCTGACAGATCCATACCCGCCCTCTGGGCAATAACCTCAGGGGGAAGATCGGCATTCTCAAGGGTCTTCCACACCAACATCTCCTTCCCCTCAAGGGTCTCAGGTTCCTCTGAGGCAGTGTTCATATCAACCTTAAGGCTGATTGAGAGGTGCTCTAATACATCCTCTGCACCTGCCGCAACCTTGGCCCCCTCTTTTAACAACCGAGCCACCCCTCTACCCTGGCTTCTGTCAACCCTTCCGGGAACGGCAAAAACTGGAATGCCCATCTCCTTGGCGTACTGGGCAGTTAACAACGCTCCGCTTCTCTCCCCTGCCTCAACCACCACCACCGCCTCTGCCAAGGCTGCCATCACTCTGTTGCGCTTGGGAAAGGTCCAGCGTGCAGGCTCCGTGTTGGGGGCAAAGGGAGAGAGCAACAGGCCATTCTCTCTTATCCTCTTCGCCAGGCCCTTGTTCTGGGGAGGATACACCCGTCCAAGGCCCGATCCCAGCACAGCAACGGTTCTTCCCGCCTCCAGGGCCCCTTGATGGGCAAAGGTGTCTATTCCTATGGCCATCCCGCTAAGCACCATCACCCCTTGAATCGTCAACTCCCGGGCCATGCTGTAGGCCATCTGGTTTCCATAGCCGCTGGCCCTTCTCGTTCCCACAATGGCAACCATAGGCTCTGACAAAGAGCCCTCATCACCCTGGCAGAAGAGAACCGCAGGCACGCCCTTTTTGCCCTTGAGTTTACTGGGAAACCCCTCGTCAAGTATGGTTATGGCTCTGCAGCCGCTCTCCTCTATCTCCCTGTTGAGCCGCTCCAGCTCTTTTTGGGGATCAACCTGAAGGATCCGCTCTGCCCTTCTGGGACCGATCCCCGGAACTTCAGTGAGCTCCTCCTCTGAGGCCCCAAATACGGAGCTTAAGGGAGAAAACTCTGCCATCACATCCCCTATGGCCTCCATACCCATCCCCAACGCGGTGTGGAGAACCAGCACAGACTCTCTCTGGGTCATGGCATGTGCTTCAGAAGAAAGGCCAGCAAGAAGAGCCCCGCCACCAAGGCAAGGGGCACAGCGGCTATCACCGCCCAGAAGGCCTTTCCGGCCTTGGGCTCTCTCCACTTGGAAAAGGCCATGGTGTCTCCTCCTGTAAAACAAGATACTCCCACTATTGAGAGTTGCAAATGTAACCTACCTTTGCAACAGGGACCTTCTCATCGTTGACCCCTTGGGGAGAGAGGTGTTATCTGAAACCCCTAAAGGGAGGTGCAAGATGGAGCTGCTGGGTGAGATCTACCCCAAGAGGGTGCTGCTCAAAAACGGTAGATGGGTGACTCTTCGTCCCCTTCAGAGAGACGACGTTGACCCCCTCTACCAGTTCTTTCTCACCTCTGTCTCTGAAGAGGAGCTGCTCCTGCTGAAGCACAACGTGAAGGACAGGTTTCTCATTGAGTCTTGGTGTACCAACCTGAACTACGAAAGGGTGCTTCCCTTGGTTGCCATCACCGACGAGGGAAACATCATCGGAGAGGCCACCCTTCACCGCACCGAGTTTGGGTGGTCTTCAAGGATTGCCAAGATACGATGCGTCACCTGCAACAGATGCAGGGGTATGGGGCTTGGCAAGACCCTCTTCTCAGAGCTGCTCATGATCGCCAGACAGGAGGGTAAGGAGAAGGTGTGGGGAGAGATCCTCTCTTCCCAACTTGCACCTGCCGCCATGCTGAAACAGCTTGGGTTTGAACGGGTTGCGGTCATTCCAGGCTTGGCCCGGGATCTCTTCGGAGCAACCCACGACCTGTGGATCTACATCTACGACTTCACCAAGGAAGAGGCTATGAAACAGGCCCACGAGGATGCTTATTGATGTCAGGAGAAGAGAGATGCCGCTCTTAATCAAAGGTGGAAGGGTGATTGATCCCGGTTCGGGGATTGACGGGGTGATGGATGTGCTTGTGGAGAATGGGCGGATCACCGCCGTTGCCCCGCAGATAGAAGCAGAGGCAGAGGTTATCAACGCAAAGGGCCTCTGGGTTCTGCCGGGACTGGTGGACATACACGTCCACTTCAGGGAACCAGGCTACGAGTACAAAGAGACCATTGCCACAGGATCCGCAGCGGCCTTGGCAGGGGGGTTCACCCAGGTCTGTTGTATGGCAAACACCATGCCTGTGAACGACACGGGGGCCATAACCGCCTTCATTCTGCAACGGGGAAGGGAGGCACAGGGGGCAATAGTGCACCCTGTGGGAGCCGTCACCAAGGGGCTCAAAGGAGAGAGCCTTGCAGAGATGGGAGAC
>JALWSI010000065.1 GCA_027080315.1 bacterium
CCCCAGTAGGGACCACCTTCTTCTCTTTTCTCTTACCCCTTCTGCGCTTCGCCATGAAAACTCCTCCTCAACTCTGTAAGAAGCAAAAGGTGGCAAACACCCTACTTCTTTGCTCCCCTCTTCTTTCCTCTTCCTGCAACGGTCCTCTTTGGCCCCTTACGGGTTCGCGCATTGGTTCTTGTGCGCTGCCCCCTGACAGGAAGACCGGCAATATGCCGCAATCCCCTGTAACAACCGATCTCAATGAGCCGCTTTATGTTCATGGCAACCTCTTTGCGCAGCTCACCTTCCACATGATACTCGTGATCTATAAACTCACGAATTTTACTTATCTCATCAGGGGCCAGATCTTTCACTCGCTTGTCAGGATCAACTCCTGTGTTCTCTAAGATCACCTTAGCCCGGGTAGGACCTATACCGTAGATGTAGGTTAAAGCGACCTCTACCCTCTTGTTTTTTGGCAAGTCAACTCCGGCAATTCTTGCCAACTGACACCTCCTTCTTCAATTATCCCTGGCGCTGCTTGTGGCGGGGATTCTTGCAGATCACCCTCACCACGCCCTTGCGCCTTATGATCTTGCAGTGGGCGCACCTCTTCTTCACCGATGGTCTCACCTTCATCGTCAAACCTCCATCAAGCAATCGCCATCAGTAGCGATAGACGATCCTTCCTTTAGTCAAATCGTAGGCACTCAGGGCAACCTTCACCCTGTCACCAGGGAGAATCCGGATGAAGTGCATCCTCATCTTACCTGACACGTGAGCAAGAACCTCCATGCCGTTCTCAAGCTCCACACGAAACATGGCATTGGGGAGGTTCTCTACCACCACCCCCATCATCTCCATGGTGTCGCCCTGTTGATTCTTCGCCATAAACCCCCTTAACCCCTAAATCACAGTAAGTATCTCAGGTCCATTATCGGTGATGGCTATGGTGTGCTCAAAATGAGCCGCCAAAGAACCGTCCCTTGTGTAGGCGGTCCATCCATCAGGCCTCACCGCCACCTCACCGCTACCCTCTGCCACCATAGGCTCAATGGCTATGGTCATTCCCTCTACCAGCTTTGTACCTTTACCACATGCCCCAAAGTTCGGAATGGGGGGATCTTCGTGTATCTGCTTTCCTACCCCGTGTCCAACGTAGTCTCTAACCACAGAATAACCGTTAGACTCCACGTGCTGCTGAACCGCACAAGAGATGTCTCCCACCCTGTTTCCAGGCACAGCCTGCTCAATTCCCCTATAAAGGGCCTCTTCTGTCACCTTCATGAGCCTGCGTGCCTTCTCGCTCACCTCTCCCACAGGATAGGTGAAGGCTGCATCTCCAAAAAAGCCGTTCAACACCACGCCAACATCCACGCTCACAATGTCGCCCTCTTTTAACACACGGCGCTTAGAAGGCAAGCCATGAACAACCTCTTCGTTTATTGAGGCGCATATTGCAGCAGGATACGCCTCGCTGTTGAAGGAGGGTTTGTACCCTTTAAACGCCGGTCTTGCATGCCTTTTGCGTATCACCGCTTCTGCCTTCTTGTTCAACGCCCAGGTGGTGAGACCAGGACGCACAAACCCCTTCAACACCTCTAACACCTCTGCCACGATCCTGCTGCTTTTACGAATGCCCTCTATCTCTTCCTTGGTCTTGATTATGACCAATCACACCCCCAAAGCAGCGCAGATATCTTTAAATATCTCACCTATCTCTTTGCTTCCGTCTATATCAACCAGAACCCCCTGCTTCTTGTAGTACTCAATGAGAGGAGCGGTCTGGTCGTTGTACACCTTGAGACGGTTCAAGATGGTCTCTTCTTTATCGTCGTCACGCTGATAGAGCTCGCCACCGCACTTGTCGCACACCCCATCCTGCTTGGGAGGATTGAACTTCACGTGGTACATGGCCCCGCACTTTTTGCAGGTACGCCTTCCGGTAAGCCTTGTTAAAAGCTCAGACTCAGGCACCGCCACGTTCACCACGTACTCAATCTTCTTGCCCATCTCCGCCAACACCTTATCCAAGGCCTCTGCCTGAGGTATGGTGCGGGGGAACCCATCAAGGATGAACCCCTTGGCGCAGTCGTCGGCAGCCAAACGGTCTTTAACTATGCCGATAACCACCTCATCGGGAACCAGTTTGCCACCATCCATATACTCTTTGGCCTTTAATCCCATGGGAGTTCCCTCTTTCACCGCGGCTCTCAGCATATCTCCTGTGGATATCTGGGGGATTCCCAGCTTCTCCACAAGCATCTTGGCCTGGGTTCCCTTACCAGCACCTGGCGGTCCCAACATGATGATGTTCATGGCAACTCCTCCTTAAAAAGCTATCTTGCAGCAGCCTTCTTCATGAATCCCTCGTAATGGCGCATGACCATGTGGGACTCTATCTGCTGCATAGTGTCTAAGGCAACACCCACAACGATGAGCAACGAGGTGCCACCAAAGTAGAAGGGCACATTGAAGTACCTTATGAGAATACTGGGCAGAACGCAGACAAAACTGAGGTATATGGCACCCCAAAAGGTGAGCCTGCTTAACACCTTGTCAATGTAATCTGCAGTTCTCTGGCCTGGACGAATCCCCGGAATGTACCCACCGTACTTCTTGAGGTTGTCGGCAACGTCTTTGGGGTTGAAGATGATGGCGGTGTAGAAGTAGGCGAAGAAGACTATCATTATCACGTAAGGTATGATGTAGCCCAGGGTTCCTGGCCTGAGAATGTCTGACACCTTCTGGGCAATGGGGCTATGGATAAACCTGGCAGCAGTGGCAGGAAACATGATCACCGAAGAGGCAAAGATTGGGGGAATAACCCCAGAGGTGTTGATCTTAAGCGGTAGATAGGTGCTTTGGCCACCGTACATTCTTCTGCCCACCACTCTCTTGGCGTACTGCACGGTGATTCGTCTCTGGGCAAGCTCAACATAGGTGATAAAGGCCACAACCAGAAAGGCCACAACCAGAATGATGATAAAGGCAAAAAGGGAGATCTCACCGGCCTTCATGAGCCTGAAGGTGTTGGAGAGAGCCGTGGGCATACCGGCAACGATTCCCGCAAAGATGATGAGGGAGATACCGTTTCCTATACCCCGCTCGTTGATCTGCTCACCAATCCACATGATGAAACAGGTTCCCGCCACCATAGTGATCACAGTCACAAACACAAATCCCAGGCCGGGGTTGATAACCAAAGGCACCCCAGAGGGACTACGCATAGACTGGATACCCAAGGTGATACCCAGGGCCTGAATGGCACTGATGAAGACCGTTCCGTACCTTGTGTACTGAATTATCTTCTTGTGCCCCTCTTCACCCTCTTTCTTCAACTGCTCCAGGTGAGGCACCACCACGGTGAGCAGCTCCAAGATGATGGCGGCGCTGATGTAGGGCATGATTCCCAGAGCGAATATGGTGAGCTTGCGAAATGCCCCTCCAGAGAAGAGGTCAAAGAACCCTAAGATAGTGCCCTGGGTGTGGGCGAAAAACTCTGCCAGGGCCGGGCCGTTTATTCCAGGCACAGGCACGTGGGCCCCAAGGCGGAACACCGCCAGCATAAGCAGGGTGAACCCGATGCGGGAACGAAGCTCGGGGATCTTGAAGAGGTTTTCCATCTCGGGTCTCATTACCCGATCACCTCCGCTGTGCCTCCTGCAGCCTCAATCTTCTCTTTTGCAGACGAGCTGAAGGCATGGGCCTTGATCTTTAAAGCCTTGGTCAGCTCCCCGTCTCCCAGCACCTTCACTCCGTCAAGCAGCTTCTTCAACACCCCTCTCTCAAGCAACACCTCAGGGGTGATCTCGGCCCCTGACTCAAAGAGGGTATCAAGCTTACCTACGTTTATAACCGCGTACTCTACCCTGTTGATGTTCTTGAACCCGCGCTTGGGAAGGCGTCTGTGGATGGGGGTCTGTCCACCCTCAAACCACGGGGGAACCCCTCCTCCTGAACGGGACCGCTGCCCCTTCTGACCACGGCAAGAGGTCTTGCCATGGCCTGAACCAGGGCCTCTGCCTACCCGTTTTGCCCTCTTTATGGCACCTGGAGCGGGTTTTAGATCGTGTAGTCTCATGGTTCTCCTCCTCAGATCACTCCTCTATCTCGCGCACCTTCACCAGATGTGCCACCTTTCTCACCATGCCTCTGATGCAGGGATTGTCCTCGTGAATCACCCTTTGCCTGGGCTTTCTGAGACCAAGACACCTCAAGGTGCCAATCTGATCCTTCCTCTTACCAGCCAGTCCTCTAACCAAGGTTATCTCTAAACGTCCCATATCTCACCCTTAAAAGAAGAGTTCTTTCTTTGTCTTACCCCTCATCTTTGCGACCTGATCCACACTGCGAAGCATCTCAAAGCCCTTGAAGGTCGCCTTAACAAGGTTGGCCGGGTTGTTGGAGTTAAGGGACTTGGTGAGAATGTCTTTGATGCCAGCCAGCTCCATAACGGCTCGCACACTACTTCCTGCAATAACCCCGGTTCCAGGAGCCGCAGGTTTAAGCATGATAACGCTGGAGCAGTAGCGGCTTTGAACCTGATGGGGAATGGTGCCCTTCTCGGTGATGGGCACACGGATCAGGTTCTTTTTTGCCTTCTCTATCCCTTTTCTTATGGCATCGGGCGCCTCCCGGGCCTTGCCAATGCCATACCCAACACCGCCGTTCGTGTCGCCAACCACCACCAAGGCCGTGAACTTGAAGTTTTTGCCTCCCTTCACCACCTTGGCAACTCTATTTATGAAGACCACCCTGTCTTCCAGTTCCATGCTGCTGTCAGGTTTCACCCTCTCAATCACAAGGCAACCTCCCTCCTAAAATTCCAGCCCCGCCTCACGGGCGCCCTCTGCCAAAGCCTTAACCCTGCCGTGGTAGATGTAACCGCCACGGTCAAACACCACCTTTGATATACCCTTTGCTTTGGCCTTCTCTGCCACCATCTTGCCAACGATCTTGGCTCCCTCAATGTTGCTTCCCCTCTTGTCAGAGGGAAACTCCTTCTCAACACTTGAGGCGGCAACCAAGGTCTTGCCCACGGTGTCGTCTACGATCTGGGCATAGATGTGGGAAAGGCTTCTAAAAACCACCAACCTTGGGCGCTCGGGGGTTCCTTTAATCTTCTTTCTGACTCGTTTATGACGTCTAAGTCTCGCTTCTCGGGGTTTAAGCCTTGCCATCTTCCGTCTCCTCTATCTCAAGGCCTACTTGCCGGCCTTACCGGCTTTACGGCGCACGTATTCGTTTTCGTAGCGAATTCCCTTACCCTTGTAAGGCTCTGGAGGCCTGAAGGCCCTAATCTCGGCTGCAACCTGCCCCACCTTCTCTTTGTCTATCCCTGCCACCACAACACGGGTGGGAGCAGGGGTTGTTATGGTTATGCCTTCGGGTATTGGGTAAACCACATCGTGGGAGAACCCCAACTGAAGCCTGAGCTCTTTGCCCTTCACCTCGCCTCTGTAGCCTACACCCACCATGTCAAGAACCTTCTCAAACCCCTGGGTCACCCCAATAACCATATTGGCGATAAGGGTTCTGGTAAGGCCGTGCAAAGAGCGATCCCTCTTTGTGGTGCCCCTGGGTTTAACGGTGATGGTGTTATCCTCTTTTTCAATTATCATTCTCTCAGAAAGGGTGCGCTCAAGCTCGCCCTTGGGGCCCTTAACCTTCACCCGGTTTCCGTCTATGGTAACCTCCACTCCCGAGGGTATCTGTATGGGCATACGTCCTATCTTAGACATGGCATTCCCCCTACCAGACCTCGCAGAGTATCTCGCCACCAATACCAAGGCGACGGCACTCTTTGTCGCTCTTCACTCCCTGAGAGGTGGATATCACGGCTATTCCCAATCCGTCTTTCACCCGGGGCATATCCTTGGCCTTAACGTAAAGGTGACGACCTGGCTTGCTGATCCTTTTAAGCCCCCTGATGACACTCTCTCCCTCGTAGTACTTCAGGGTGACTATTATGGCATCTTGGGGAGAGCGTTTCTCTATCTGAAAGTCTTCAATAAAGCCCTCTCTCTTTAAAAGCTCAAGAATGGTCACCTTCAGCTTCGAAGCCGGGATAACCACCTTCTTCTTTTTCACCATCAAGGCGTTCCGTATACGGGTGAGCATGTCTCCAATTGGATCGTTAACCATCATGGGCACACCTCACCAACTCGCCTTTCTCACCCCAGGGATCTTCCCCTGAAGCGCCAAGGTTCTGAAACAGATACGACACATATCAAAGCGCCTCAAGTAAGCCCGGGCCCTTCCACAAATGGGGCACCTGTTTCTTCGGCGAACCTTGAACTTAGGCTCCTTCTTCATCTTCTCCATCTGGCCTTTCCTAGCCATGGCTCTCTACCCTCCTCCGCCTGAAGGGCATCCCCATCTTCTCCAGCAGAACCTTTGCCTCCTCGTCGGTTTCAGCAGTGGTCACAATAGAGACGGAGAGACCCCTCACCTTCTCCACCTTGTCGTAGTCAATCTCGTGAAAGATGATCTGTTCTCTAAGCCCCAGGGTGTAGTTTCCCCTGCCGTCAAAGGAGTTGTCGTTCACCCCCTGAAAGTCTCTCACTCTGGGAAGAGCTATGCTGAAGAGTCTGTCTAAAAACTCGTACATCCGCTCTCCCCTGAGGGTCACTGCAACCCCAATGGGCATACCCTTTCTCACCTTGAACGAGGCTATTGAGCGTTTGGCCCTGCGTACGTAGGGACGCTGACCTGAAATAAGGGCCAGCTCCTCCATGGCGGTCTCAATCACCTTTGGGTTCTGCACCGCCTCACCAAGGCCTATGTTCAACACCACTTTGGTCACCTTTGGAACCTGCATGATGTTCTTGTAGTTAAAGGCCTTCATGAGCTCGGGCACAACCTCTTTCTGGTACTTCTCTCTAAGCCGTGATGCCATAACCTCTTCTACTCCTCGTTACTCTATTATCTCGCCACAACGCTTGCAGAGGCGCTGTTTCTTGCCGTCTTCTAAAATTGAGAACCCCACCCTTGTGGGATCACCGCATTTGGGGCACACCAGCATAACGTTAGAGATGTGGATAGGCGCCTCCTTCTCTACGATGCCTCCCTTGTGGGTCTGGGTGGGACGGCTATGCCTCTTCACCACGTTGACATTCTCCACAAGAACCCGAGACTTTGCAGGAAAGACCTTTAAGACCTTACCCTTGCGGCCTTTGTCCTTACCTGCAATCACCACAACCGTATCATCTCTCTTTATCTTGGCCATGGCATAAACCTCTTTACAGGACCTCAGGAGCCAGAGAGATTATTCGCATAAAGCCCTTTCTGCGAAGCTCTCTGGCAACGGGACCGAAGATTCTGGTGCCCAGAGGCTCTCCTGATGGCTTAACAAGCACAACAGAGTTGCGATCAAAACGGATGTAGCTGCCGTCCTGCCTTCTCGCCTCCTTGGCGGTTCTCACCACCACAGCCCTGTGCACCTCTCCTTTCTTAACGGTGCCATCGGGCAAAGCCTCTTTCACTGCCACAACTACCATGTCTCCCAACCGGGCATACCTCTGGGAGCTACCTCCCAGCACCCTGATACAGAGAGCCTTTTTGGCACCTGTGTTATCTGCCACCTCAACCATTGTTTGGGGTTGTATCATCGCCAGGTATCTCCT
>JALWSI010000066.1 GCA_027080315.1 bacterium
TCTCATCACAAGAGCTTTTGCGATAGTAGCTGGACCTTGGTAACCCTATCAGCTCGCATTGCCTGCTTATGCTCAAATTGGGGTGATCTGGCTCTATCATCTCTTGCTTCTCTTTCAGGGTTAATCCAGCAATCCGGTCTTTTTTTTAAGCCAGTCAACCTCCACCTGGAGTTGGCCTACCTTGCGGTACAGCCTCTCTTTCTCCTGCTCTATCTTCTTGGCTTCACGATCTTTCCTGGAATTGAAAAGATGAGGAGCCGATTCTATCAACTGTCTCTTCCAGAGGTTTATCTGACTGACGTGAACCCCAAACTCCTGGGCAAGCTCATTTGCTGTTCTTTGTCCCTTTATGGCCTCAATAGCAACTGTGGCCTTGAACTTCGCCGAATATCTCCTACGACCCATAGCAGACCCTCCTTTGGTTCTACCTTAGCATACTGTCTCATTTTCGGGGTCCACTATAGTTGGTACTAATGCTCCCTATTTTACAATCTTACCTAACCAGCTTGGGCAGCAGGAGCACCAGCTGTGGAACATAGGTGATCAAAATTAGAACGATGAATAGCAGAACCACCATGGGAAGTACTGCCCGACTGATGCGTTCTAAAGATATCTTTGCAATAGAGCTGGCCACATACAGGCAGATAGCTACAGGCGGAGTCACCATACCAATGGCCAGACCTGTGACCATAATAAGGCCAAAATGGACGAGATCTACTTTAAGTGCCTCAACCACAGGCAGAAATACAGGTGTTAAGATGACCAGAGCCGAGGCTGTCTCCATAAAGGTGCCGGCTGCCACAATTAAGAGATCTATAATCAGCAAGATCAGGATCTTGTTATGGGTTAGTCCCAGAAGGCTACCTGCCACAATCTGAGGGATTCTTTCGCTGGCCAGTACCCAACTGAAGATTCCCGAGGTGGATATGATGAGCATAACCAGGGCTGTGGTCATAGCAGAGGCGGAGAATACCTTGTAAAGCTCTTTCCATGAAAGGTCTCTGTATACCAGAAGAGCCACCACCAGGGCGTAGTCCACAGCCACAGCGGCGGCTTCAGAGGGGGTAAAAACACCTGAAAAGATGCCTCCCAGGATTATCACAGGGGTTAGTAGGGCGAAGAAAGATGAGCGGAAAGTCTGCCAAATCCTTCTGAGGTTGAATGATGCCCCTTTGGGATAGTCTCTTTTGTGGGCCACGTAAAGAGCGGCTACTATGAGAATAAACCCCATGAGGGTGCCGGGAATGAAACCGCCAATAAAGAGCTTGGCCACCGATTGGTCTGCCAGCATGGCGTAAATAATCATGGGGACGCTTGGTGGAATAACTACCCCTATGGTTCCTGCAGTGGCCATGAGGGCTGCAGAATAGTCCACATGGTATCCTTTGCGTTTCATCTCAGGGAGAAGGGCAGCGCCAATGGCGGCAGTGTCAGCGGCGGCAGAGCCCGATATGCCAGCAAAGAACATGGCTCCTGCCACAACCACTATGGAAAGTCCTCCTTTAATGAAGCCCAGCAGAGAATCCACGAAGTCAACGAGCCTTTCTGATATGTGCCCCTTGGCGAAGATGTCTCCGGCTAAGATGAAGAAAGGCACCGCTACTAAGGCAAAGGTGTCTATGCTGGCAAACATCCTTTGGGGTACCAGCATAAGGGGAAAATGGCGGAGGGCTATCACCATGCTTCCTGAAAGGCCTATGGCAATGGCTATAGGCATTCCCATGAGGATTAGAAGGACGAAGCTACCAAATAGAACTAAGGCCAAGATTCATCTCCAAATAGGGTTTGAAGAAACTCAGAGAGCACGTGTACCGCGCATAGTAGCCCACCCACAGGAAGGGATAGATAAACAT
>JALWSI010000067.1 GCA_027080315.1 bacterium
GAGAAAAAGGGATTATGGAAGAACTGGCCTCAATGGTCGTGGGCAAAGGACCTAACAACCAAGAGATCCATCTGCGTGATGTGGCTCAAATAGAGGCCTCTTACAAAGAGAGACAGTCTCTATTTCACGGCAATGGAGAAAGGGCCATTGGGCTGAACATTTTGCGTTCTCCCAAAGGGCACGTAACCACAACCTTGGCATCATTAGAGAAGTATCTTCCTGAAATTGAGAAGAAATATCCCGACATAGGGTTCAAGGTGGTGGACACACAGGGAACCATAATACACACCAGCATCTCCAACATGGTGGACTCCCTTAGGGATGCCATAATCATGACCATTTTGGTCATATTTCTCTTTTTAGCCAATGTGCGCATGTCGGTGCTGGCAGCCATCTCAATACCCTTCGTCTATTTCATGACCTTCGCCGAGATGAAGCTTTTAGGTTACGAGCTTAACATTGTGACCCTCACCGCTGTGATCTTGGCGGTTGGTCTTCTTTTAGACGACGCTATTGTGGTGATTGAGAACATAGAACGCCACCACAGCAGCCTTGGCAAGCCCATTGGCAGAGCCGCAATAGAGGGCACTCAAGAGATCATCCTTGCAGACTTCGCCGGCACCTACACCACGGTGATTGTCCTCATTCCCATAATGTTCATAGGGGGATACGTGCAGAAGATACTGCGCCCCCTTTCGGTGGTGCTGGCACTGTCGCTGTTAAACTCCTTCATCATCTCTGTCACTGTTATTCCTCTGTTTGCCCCAAGGTTCTTGGGAGGCAAGAAGGGAAAGAACAGGGTGGAGAAGCTGCTGGATCTCTTTGACCAGTATGTGATTGGAGGTGCACGGCGTCTTTTTGTGGGACTGCTGGATAAGGGGCTCAGACACCGCCTGATCTTCATTCCCTTAGCTGTGATGCTGCTAATGGTGAGCAGAAAGGTGATGCCACTGGCGGGAAAGGATCTCATGCCCCCCATGGACACTGGTATCTTGAAGGTCTCATTTGAGACAAACTCTGGAACCTCCATAGCCCAGACTGAGAAAATTCTGGAAAAGATGGAGAGCATCATAAAAAGCCAGAAGGGCCTTGTGCGATTTGATTCCATGATTGGTTCAGAGCCTGGGGTCATCAGCTTTGGCAAGGGAAGGACGCCACAGATGGGGCTAATAACAGCCCATTTTGTGGACCGCTTTCACAGAAAGGAGAGCCTGTGGCAGATAGAGGACAGGTTGCGTGATAAGTTTCAAGGCATTCCTGGCCTCAAATACGTGGACGTCTATGACTTTGGAGCCACACCTCTCTCCAGCATCTCGGCTCCCATAGATGTTATGGTGAGCGGCCCGGATCCCAAAGTGCTGGACCAGATAGCATCTCAGGTTGAGTCAAGGCTTAGGGAGGTTAAAGGTCTCACCAGTGTCTCCCGCACCTGGACCTTGGACAAAAAAGAGGCCCAGTTTGTGGTTAATATGCACAAAGCAGCCCTGTATGGACTATCTCCCCTTGAGATATCTCAACAGGTAGCAACAGCGATACGGGGAGGGAAAGCATCGGTATTCCGGATCCCGGGAGAAGACGGGTATGTGATCCGGGTCCAGTACCCATCTCAAGAGAGAGACTCTGTTGAGAGATTAACCACCTTGCAAGTTAAGAGTCCATTGGGTCCTGTGCCTTTGAGCTCGTTGGGCGAGATAAAGATGGTTAAGACCAGAACCACCATCACCCACCAGAATTATCAGCCAACAGTGGATGTTTACGGATACCGCTCCACCATGGCCATCTCTCACATACAGGAGAACGTGAACAAAGCCCTCTCGGGAATTCCCCTACCCCCTGGCTATCGCATAAG
>JALWSI010000068.1 GCA_027080315.1 bacterium
CGTCCCTAACAGTTGAGGAAAACCTTCTTTTGGGCAGCTACGGAGCCAAACCCACAAAGAGGGAAAGAGATAGGCTTGCCGAAGAGGTCTATTCAATCTTTCCCAGATTGGCAGAGAGAAAAAAACAGATGGCAGGCTCTCTCTCAGGGGGAGAACAACAGATGCTGGCTCTTGGAAGAGGACTAATGGGCAAGCCCAGGCTTCTCCTTCTTGATGAGCCCAGTCTCGGTCTTGCCCCCATAATAGTTGAAGAGATCTACCAGGTCCTTGAAGAGTTGAGGGAGAACAAGGGGCTCACCATGGTGTTGGTGGAGCAGAACGCCTCGTTGGCCCTTAACTTCTCTCACAGGGCATACCTCTTGGAATCAGGGGTGGTGATCATGCAGGGCGACCGCGAAGAGCTGCTACAGGACGGAACGGTGGTGGACGCCTACCTTGGAGGTGGAGGAGGCTTTTTTGATTAGCAAGGAGGGTTGAGCATGGAGAGCATGTGGAGTCCAAGATACGAGACCATGGAGAGGGATGAAATGAGGCAGCTTCAGCTTGAGAGGCTGCAGGCCTCTCTCCAGTATCTCTTCAGAAGGGTTCCTTTCTACAAAGATCGGCTCATTGAGCACAATATGGGCCCGGGAGACCTCAACGAACTTGAGGATCTCAGGCTCTTTCCCTTCACCACCAAAGAGATGTTGCTTGAAGGGTTCCCTTACAGCTTCTTTGCAGTGCCCATGAGGGCCATCGCCAGAATCCATACCTCCAGCGGCACCACGGGAAAGCCCATTGTGGTGGGATACACAAAAAGGGACCTGAAAAACTGGGGAGACCTCATGGCCCGCATCATGGTGGCCAGCGGTGTGGGAGAACAAGACGTGGTACAGATATCCTTCAACTACGGGCTATTCACAGGAGGGTTCGGTTTCCACCACGGTGCAGAGCAGATAGGAGCCACCATAATCCCCGCCTCTGCCATGAGCCTGACAAGACAGATCAGCACCATGCAAAACTTCAGAGCCACAGCCTTAGTCAGCCTGCCATCCCACGCCTTGCGCATAGCCCATCACCTTGAAGAGACCGGCACCGATTCCAGATCCCTATCGTTGCGCATAGGACTTTTTGGTGCCGAGCCCTGGTCTGAATCAACCAGACAGCAGATTGAAGAGAAGCTGCTCATAAAAGCCACAGACAACTACGGCCTGGCCGAGATGGGAGGTCCCGGCGTATCCTTTGAGTGTCACCACTGCTGCGGGCTCCACATCAACGAAGACCACTTCTACCCCGAGGTGGTTGATCCCGAAACAGGAGAGGTGCTGACAGAGGGAGAAGAGGGAGAGCTGGTCTTAACCACCCTCACCAAAGAGGCCATCCCCCTGCTGCGCTACCGCACGGGAGACATAACCTCGCTAAACTACGAACCATGCCCCTGCGGCAGAACTCTTGTGAGAATGGCAAGGGTGAAGGGAAGGGTTGACGATATGTTCATCCTTCACGGAGTAAACATCTTCCCCAATCAGGTGGAAGAGATAGTGCTATCTGATCCACAGGTAGGACCAAACTACCTCATTGAACTCTATCGGGAGCGGGGAAGGGACTTCTGCACCGTGAAGGTGGAGACACACCTACAGGAAAAAGAAGAGATAAATAGGCTTCAAGAGAAACTCTCCCATCGTATTCAAGAGACCATAGGGGTGGAGATGAGTGTCCTTCTCGTAGAGTCAGGCTCAATATCGGCATCAAAAGGGAAACAGAAGGTGGTGGAAGACAGAAGGAGTATTTAACTAAGCCTCATTTTCCCCCACCCTTCAACGTGGGCACTGTGGGCTCGCTGGGGGGAGGCAAAGTGCCCATCATTGA
>JALWSI010000069.1 GCA_027080315.1 bacterium
GCCCAATGCTGGGCTTCCAGAGCTGGTGGACGGAGAGACGGTCTTTCCCGCCTCCCCTGAGGAGCTGGCCCGGTGCGCCGAAGAGCTAACAGAGATAGGCGCTGCGGTGGTGGGAGGCTGCTGCGGCTCAACCCCAGAGCATATCCGCCGGATTGTGGAAGCGGTGAGAGGGAAGGCCGTTAGCAGACGAGAGGAGAGTCCCAGCTTCACCGTGGCTGGCCAGTCCTCTGTTGTGAAGGTGGGCAGAAGGTTCTACCCTGTGATGATCGGAGAGCGCATAAACCCCACGGGAAAAGAGGATTTCAAAAGCGAGCTGCGCCAGGGCAAGACCACCTGGGCCCGGCGCGAGGCCCAGGCTCAGGCAGAGGCTGGAGCCGCAATAATAGATGTGAACGTGGGGGCTCCCGGGGTTGACGAGGTGGCCCTGCTGCCCCTCATGGTGACGGCGGTTCAGTCAAGGGTGGGGTTGCCGGTGATGATTGACTCTTCAAACCCCGACGCCATGGAGGCAGCCCTGAAGGTGGTTGAGGGCAAGCCCATTCTCAACTCTGTCTCTGCAGAAGCATCCTCAATGGAGAGGGTGCTGCCCTTAGCCAAGCGATACGGAGCGGCGGTTCTGGTGCTGCCCTTGGACAAGAGGGGGATACCCGGCGATCCCGAGGGGCGCCTGGCCCTTGCAAGAAGGGTGGTTGATGCCGCGGTGGAGATGGGGATACCCCGAGAGAACATCATGGTTGACGGCCTTGTGATGGCGGTGAGCGCCGATCACAGAGGGGCCTTTGTGACCCTGAACACAGTGCGGCTGGTCCGTGAAGAGCTGAACCTACCCACGGTGCTGGGGGTGAGCAACGTATCCTTCGGGCTTCCCAACCGCCCTGTGGTGAATGCCTCCTTTCTCTCAATGGCCCTCTGGTCAGGGCTGGACGCCGCCATTGTGAACCCCTTAGACACCCAGATTCGCAACGCCTTTGCCGCCTCGGCTCTGCTCACCGGACGGGACCACAAGGCCCAGCGCTACCTTGCCACGGTGAAGGAAGAAAAAGGGGAAGAGAAGGCAAAGCCCAAAGAGGAGAAACCTCTAAGCGTGGAGGATCGCCTTGCCTTAGCGGTGATTGAGGGAGACGAGAAGAGCGCGGTTTCCCTAACCCAAGAGCTGCTCCAGCAGGGTCAAAACCCCTTAGAGATAGGCAACTCGGTGCTCATCCCCGCCATGGAGGAGGTGGGCAAACTCTTTGAGTCAGGGGAGTACTTTCTGCCCCAGGTGATGGCCTCTGCCAACGCCATGAAACTGGCCTTTGCGGAGATCAAGAAGGCCATGAAGGGGAAAGAGGGGCCCACCAAGGCAACCATTGTAATGGCCACGGTGGAGGGAGACATCCACGACATAGGCAAGAACATCGTATGCATGCTCTTGGAGAACCACGGATATCGGGTGGTGGACCTGGGCAAGAACGTGCCTGCAGAGCAGATCTTGGAGGCTGCAAGGCGGGAGAAGGCCGACGTGGTGGGGCTTTCGGCCCTGATGACCACCACCATGACCGAGATGCAGAACGTGATTGAGCTACTCAAGTCCCACGGGATCTCCACCATAAGCATAGTGGGAGGGGCGGTGGTCACCCCTGAGTACGCCCAGGAGATCGGGGCAGACGGCTACGCCAAGAACGGGGTTGAGGCTGTGAAGGTGGTGGAGCGGCTTCTAACAGAGAAAAGAGGGGCCTGAGCCAGCCCATGCTCTGGGCCCTTGCCGCCTTCGTGGCCAGCGTCTCGTGGGCCACAGCGGATCTCATCTCAAAACACCTCATGAACCACCGAGGCGAGAACCGCTACCACACCCTGTGGGCCAGGTT
>JALWSI010000070.1 GCA_027080315.1 bacterium
ATGTGGGTAAAGAGGTTGAAAGCGTCTTCCGCAAGATCTTCAGCGAAGGCGAGGCTGGAATCCACTGCTACGGCTACAAGTGCCGTTTAGTTTAACCCCAACACCCAACCCCCCTACGCAGGGGAGGGCATACGCCCTCCCCTTTTTGTATGATCTGTGGTAATAAAGAATCAGAACCTGCAGTTGGGAGGAGAAGGTATGAAGGTTAGTCCAAACAAGTTCTACTGGGTCACCATGGAGGTGGGAGACTGGAAGAGAAAGGGCCGCTGCTCTCACCTGAAGATGAAAAGAACCTCAGAGGATCCCCCTACCTACGTGGTGCAGTTCTTTGACTTTGAAAGCCACCGGCAGATAGAGGGTACCTTGGTTGAAGAAGGGGAAGAGCATATGCTCTTCTCTATTGGAGGGGAAAAGTTCTACCGCTTTGAAGAGTTTAAAGGGTAGGAAAGAAGGGCACAGGCCCCTTGCTTTTTAGGAGGGAATTGGGGATTATTGGCCCCGCTTGTGACAAGCGCCCCCGTAGCTCAGCAGGATAGAGCAACGGATTCCTAATCCGTAGGTCAGAGGTTCAAGTCCTCTCGGGGGCGCCAGGAAGCTTCTCGTCAAAGGTCAATAGCTTACACCCATAGGCTTCGCTTTTAACCCAGATAAGGCAATCCAGAAGACTAAGTCCAGAACCTTGTTCAAAACGGTTCAAGGCCTCAAGCAATAGCCTTTTGTCTTTATTCTCCACACCTTTGTAAAGAATTAGCTCCCTTAAAGCTGTAGCCACCTCTTTGGGGGGAACTGAATAAACCTTGGTCAGCACATAGAAGGTTTCAAGTATCACCTCAGCCGGTATTATTGCCTTCTGCCTTCCATCTCTGAGTTCCGAGAAGAATGGAGAGATCTTTCGGTACTGCTCCTGGTTATCCGCCAAAAAGTAACGGAGGATCACATTGGTATCAGGGATCTTCTTTGTACTCATGGGTCACCTTTTCCCAGGCTATCTCCCTCTCCTCTTTAAAAGAGATAAGGCCCTTGGCATACCTCTTAAAGACCCCACCAAGATCCCTCACCGGCTCCAAAACTATCTTTTCATTTTCAATTCTGAACCTCACCACATCGCTACCTAGCATATCCCTCATCTTCTTAGGAATGGTGACCTGTCCTTTAGATGTTATCTTGGCCATAACCTCCATTTTCATTACCTCCAGACCTCCTCCTTACCTTTAAGTATAGGTAAGACGATCTCAGAGGTCAAGTCGCTTCGGTGCGTGGGTTATTGCGAAGTGGAGTACGATCCCATCTAACAAGCCACACTATCTGCTGCCTGAACTCCAATGGGTACCCCTTGTCTCCTCTCGGCATAATGGACAGCTGCTAAGTCAATAACCTGGGCTAACTCATCTCCTGATACTCAGGGACTATCTCTCTCAGCTTCGCCTTGATTCCCTCGCCATCAAGTCGTCGCGCCAAGGTCCTAAGCTCTTCTATCTCGTCTATGAGCCAAGCCCTGAATCTCTCTCTGGTGCCGTGTCCGTACCACTCACCATTGGCCTTCAACACCATGAGCTTGTCGTGAATGATGGAGACTATCCTTTCCCCCTCGGTGATAAGCTCTTCATACAGCTTCTCTCCAGGCCTAAGACCCGTGAAGACAATCTCCACATCCCTCCCAGGCTCTTTGCCACAGAACCTGATGAGATCCTCTGCCAGCTTGGCAATCTTAACCGGAGTACCCATGTCCAATATGAAGATCTCTCCTTCTTCCCCTAAGGCACCGGCCTGAAGAATGAGCTGACACACCTCAGAGATGCTCATGAAGAAGCAGGTTCTTACACCAACGAATTTTTTAAATTTCACCAAACCACCCTTGACCTGTGAGGCAAGAATGGGTAGGTAAGAATCACCGCTTGGATCTTGCGGATGCGGGACCGAGACGGGCTATTTGTGGGGTTAGAGTATTCAAAGGCCTCCCTCGGTCCGGGAGGCCTTTTTTATTGGGGGAGAGATGAGCAGAGTTACGGTTTTGAAGCTGAAAGAGATGAAAGCGGCTAACGAGAAGATAGCCATGCTAACAGCCTACGACTATCCCTTCGCCAGCATAGTGGACGAGGCAGGTATTGAGATCATCTTAGTGGGCGACTCCTTAGGCATGGTGGTGCTGGGTTACGATTCCACCATTCCAGTCACCTTAGACGACACAATCCGCCACACGCAGGCTGTGGTTAGAGGCACCAAGAACGCCATGGTGGTGGCAGACATGCCCTTCTTAACCTACCAGGTGAGCCCCTCCCAGGCCCTTATGAACGCGGGCAGGCTCATTCAGGAAGGCGGAGCCCAGGCGGTGAAGCTGGAAGGAGGGCGAGAGGTGGCCAATACGGTTCACACCATTGTGTCTGCAGGAATACCTGTGATGGGACACCTCGGCCTCACTCCACAGTCTGTGCATCAACTCGGTGGTTACAAGGTACAGGGCAGAACAGAGGAGGCTGCTAAGAGACTGAAAGAGGACGCCCTTATCCTTCAGGAGGCAGGAGCCTTCTCCCTTGTACTTGAGGCTGTGCCTATGGAGCTGGCCAAGGAGGTGACAGAGGAACTTAACATCCCCACCATAGGCATAGGTGCAGGACCCCACTGCGACGGACAGGTGCTGGTGCTCCACGATCTTTTGGGAGTGTTTCAAAAGTTCACACCCAAGTTTGTGAAGAGGTACGCCGAACTGGGAAAGATGGCCAAGGAGGCCATTGAGGAGTACCGTAAAGATGTTAAAGAGGGCAAGTTTCCAACAGAAGAGCACAGCTACAGGTGAAAGCCATGAAGTTGGTACCCACAATAGGCGAGATGAAAGCCCTAAGCTCCTCGTGGAGAAAAGATGGAGAGACTATAGGCTTTGTGCCCACCATGGGATACCTCCACGAGGGCCATCTGAGCCTGGTTAGAGAGTCTGTTAAGCAGTGCTCAAAAACCGTGGTGAGTATCTTTGTAAACCCAACCCAGTTTGGCCCCGGTGAAGACTTTGAACGGTACCCAAGGGACACCGAAAGGGATCTGGGTCTGCTTGAACCTTTGGGGGTGGACGCTGTCTTTATCCCTGAGGTGAAGGAGTTTTACCCAGAAGGATATCAAACCTACGTGGAGGTGACAGAAATCACCAACCGCCTCTGCGGTCTCTCGCGGCCAGGACACTTCAGGGGGGTCACCACGGTGTGCTGCAAGCTCTTCAACATCGTATCTCCCCATAAGGCGTTCTTCGGGAAGAAGGACTTTCAGCAGTTCACGGTTCTGAAGCGGATGGTTGATGACCTTGCCATGGACTTAGAGATAGTCCCCATGCCCATAGTGAGAGAGCCCGATGGTTTGGCCATGAGTTCCCGTAACACCTATCTCTCTCCAAAGGAGAGAGAGGCGGCTTTATGCCTTTCAAAGAGCCTCAAAGAGGCCCAGAGGCTCTTCAGCTCAGGGGAACGGGACGCAAATAAGATAAGAGAGGCGGTGAAAAAGATAATTGAGTCTGAGCCACTTGCAGAGATAGACTACGTATCTGTGTGTGATCCCTACTCTTTTGACGAGGTGGATAAGGTAGAGAGAGGAACCCTTGTGGCCCTGGCGGTTAAGATTGGGCCCGCAAGGTTGATTGATAACACCCAGCTTGGAGTTGACGAGATCTGAGGAGGAGACCCATGAGGCGCAAAATGTTTCTTGCAAAGATACACCGTGCCACCGTAACAGAGGCAAATCTGAACTACGAGGGGAGTATAACCATTGACTCTGCCCTGTTAGAGGCCAGCGGGATACTTCCCTGGGAGATGGTTGATATCTGGAACATCACCAACGGTGAGAGATTTCAAACATATGTGATTGCAGGGGAACCCAACTCAGGGGTGATCTGCCTAAACGGAGCCGCAGCCAGAAAGGTGTCAGTGGGAGACAAAGTGATCATCGCGGCATCTGCAGAGGTGGAGCACGAAGAGGCCCTTCAATGGCAACCCACTGTGGTAAAGGTTGACGATAACAACAAGGTAGTGGAGGTCTCAAAGAAAGAGACCCCCTTCACCCTCTACGCAGCCTAAATCCACCAAAGCAAAAAGGGGCCAACAAAAGTTGGCCCCCTTCTAGTTTCTTTTAATCCGCTTTAACCCGCAAACCTAAAAGAGCTTGAGCCTTGCCTGAAGCCTCTCAATCTGCTTGCGGATAGAATCCACCTCTTCAGGAGAGAGCCCTGTCTGCTGCAGCTTGCCTGAAAGCTCCTGCACCTCGGCCTTCACCTTCTCTGGATCAATATCTGAGCGTTTCTCGGCAAACTCTGTTAAGATCAACACTTTATCTGGTCTAACCTCAGCATAGCCCCAGCCAACGGCAAGCTCCTCCTTTGAGCCCTGGGCCTCGTAAGAGAGCTTTCCAGGTCTGATGGGAGTGAGAAAGGGGGTGTGGTTGGGCAGCACTCCAAACTCTCCCTCGGCACCGGGAACAGTCACAGAGGCCACCTCCTGGGATACCGCCAGGGCCTTGGGGGTGGCTATCTCCAGCTGCAGGCCTTGGGCGGCCATGGCTTACACCTCTCCCTTCTTCATCTTCTCGGCTTTCTCCACAGCCTCCTCAATAGTTCCCACCATGTAGAACGCAGCCTCAGGAAGCTCGTCGTACTCGCCCTCAACAAGCCCCTTGAAGCCCTTGATGGTCTCCTCCAAAGGCACATACCTGCCGGGCTGGCCGGTGAAGGTCTCTGCCACAAAGAAGGGCTGAGAGAGGAACCTCTGAATACGACGGGCCCTGTTCACAACCACCTTGTCTTCCTCAGAGAGTTCTTCCATACCGAGAATGGCGATGATGTCCTGAAGCTCTTTGTACCTCTGCAAGATTCCCTGAACCTTTCTTGCCACCTGGTAGTGCTCCTCTCCCACGATCTTCGGGTCAAGGAGTCGCGAGGTGGAGTCTAAGGGATCCACTGCAGGATAGAGACCAAGCTCGGCAATCTGACGGGAGAGAACCGTGGTGGCGTCCAAGTGGGCGAAGGTGGTTGCCGGTGCGGGGTCTGTGAGGTCGTCAGCAGGCACATAGATGGCCTGCACCGAGGTGATGGAGCCCTTCTTTGTGGAGGTGATTCGCTCTTGCAGGGCACCCATCTCTGTTGCCAGGGTTGGCTGGTAACCCACTGCAGAGGGCATACGTCCCAGAAGGGCCGAAACCTCTGAACCAGCCTGGGTGAAACGGAAGATGTTGTCAATGAAGACCAGCACGTCCTGTCCCTCAACATCACGGAAGTACTCGGCTACGGTGAGTCCAGTAAGGCCAACCCTCAGTCGGCACCCAGGAGGCTCGGTCATCTGGCCGTAGATGAGAGCGGTTTTGTCCAACACGCCCGACTCCTGGGTCTCGAGCCACAGGTCGTTTCCTTCACGGGTACGCTCACCCACGCCGCAGAAAACAGAGACACCACCGTGCTCAATGGCGATGTTTCTGATGAGCTCCATAATAACAACCGTCTTTCCAACTCCGGCTCCACCAAAGAGTCCTGTTTTTCCTCCCTTACAGTAGGGCTCCAACAGGTCAATAACCTTGATTCCCGTCTCAAGGATCTCGGTGGTGGTTGACTGCTCCTCAAAAGAGGGAGCGGGACGATGAATGGGCCACTCCTCTTTGGCCTCAATGGGACCACGGTAGTCCACAGGTTTACCCAACACGTTGATAACCCTTCCCAACACCTCTTTACCCACAGGGGTCTTAATGGGAGCTCCTGTGTCTAAGGCCTTCATGCCACGCACCAAACCCTCGGTGGGACCCATGGCAACGGTACGCACCCTGTTGTTTCCAAGGTGCTGGGCCACCTCAAGGATCAGGTCAAACTGCTCACCAGTGGTCTCGTCCTTCTCGGTGAGGTGAAGGGCGTTTAAGAGGGCGGGCAGGTTCCCAGCCGGGAACTCAAAGTCCACCACGTTACCCATAACCTGAACGATCACTCCGTAGTTTTCGCTTGCCATCTCTATTTACTCCTTAAATCGTTTTTTACTGATTCAGAGCCTCAGCACCGCTCACCACCTCAAGGATCTCATTGGTGATGGATGCCTGTCTGGCCTTGTTGTAAACCAGAGTGAGGTTGTTGATAACCTCCTCCGCGTTGGTGGTTGCGTTGTCCATTGCGGTCATTCTCGCAGCGTGCTCGCTGGCAGCAGACTCTAACAACACCCTGTAGACCTCTGTTCTAAAGTAGAGGGGCAGAAGTTCGTTGAGGACTTCTTCTGCTGAAGGCTCATAAATGTAATCCACTGTGAGCTCTCCCTCTTTGGCCTCCATAGGCACTATGGGCAGAAGCTTCTCTAAGATCACATCCTGCCTGATGGCCGATTTGAACTCGTTGTACACCACCGACACGGTGTCCCACTCTCCATTCACGTACTTCGCAGTTATGAGATCGGCCACCTGGGCAGCATCTTCGTACTTAACGGTCTTTGAGAAGATATCCCCCAAGGTATGCACCACGGTGTACTGGGGTCTTCTTGAGAAGAAGTCTATTCCCCTGTTGCCCACAACAATGATCTCAACCTTACGCCCCTGGGCCTCCTCATCTCTAACAAAGGTCTCGGCTCTCTTCAGGATGTTGGTATTGAAGGCACCGCACAACCCCCTGTCAGCGGTGACCACCACCAGACAGGTGTTTTGGGTCTCTTCCCGCTCTGCCAAAAGGGGATGAAGCTCTGGGTTTGCCCTCAAAGCCAAAGAGGCTATGAGCTCCTGCATCCTGAAGGCGTAGGGCCTTAGCTGCAGAATGCTCTCTTGGGCCTTACGCAGCTTAGCCCCCGCCACCAGGTACATGGTCTTGGTGATCTTCTGGGTGCTCTTTACGCTGCTGATCTTCCTTTTTATGTCTCTCATACTGGCCATGATCTGGCCTCCTTACACCACAAAGCCCTGCTTGAACTCCTCAATGGCCTTCTTCAGCTTCTCCTCAAGCTCGGGGCTTATGTCCTTCTTCTCTCTCAGCTCAGTGAGAATGTCGCTTTTGGATGTCTCCATAAACTGGAGAAACTCTTCTTCAAACCTGCGGCACCCCGCCACCGGAATGTCGTCCACGTATCCGTTAACACCGGCAAATATGATGGCCACCTGCTTCTCTGTGGGCATGGGCACGTACTGGTCCTGCTTCAGGATCTCAACCATGCGCTCGCCTCGGGTGAGAAGAGCCCTTGTGGAGGCATCCAGATCGCTTCCAAACTGGGCAAAGGCCGCCATCTCACGGTACTGGGCCAGGTCAAGACGAAGCCTTCCTGCTACCTTCTTCATGGCCTTGTTCTGGGCGGCTCCACCAACACGGGAGACCGAAAGACCAACGTTAACCGCGGGGCGGATACCAGCATAAAATAGGTCGGTCTCAAGGTAGATCTGACCGTCGGTGATGGAGATAACGTTGGTGGGAATGTAAGCAGAGACGTCGCCTGCCTGGGTCTCAATAATGGGCAGAGCGGTTAAGGATCCTGCTCCCTTCTCGTCACTTAGCTTGGCGGCACGCTCAAGAAGCCTTGAGTGGAGGAAGAAGATGTCGCCGGGGTACGCCTCACGGCCAGGGGGGCGACGGAGCAGGAG
>JALWSI010000071.1 GCA_027080315.1 bacterium
AGGAGAAGATCCCCTTCTCAATCACCCCGTTCTTGGAGTCACCATAAGCGAAGGGGTTCAGACCGCTGGTCTAAAGTTTTACGCTGTAGCCTCGGGGATGGAGGAACAGCTTGCTAAGCAGGCCATACTTCACCTCAACTGCCTGCCCGGCTATGAAGACGCCGTAGCCAAGGCCCTTCTATTAGAGATCAAAGGTGAGGGAGCCTCAGATACCCTCCTTGAAGGCTCAGGGGTTGGAATAGAAGAGCTAAAGGCCCTTGCGGAAAAGGTGAAAGAGGAGAAACCGGTTCTGATCGCAGGGGTGTATCTGAACTCATCTGGAAGGAAAGCTCTCACCGAAGTGAGCAAGCTCACCGGTTCCAAATACCTCGCCATGGAGAGAGGTTCCAACTCAAGAGGTGCCTATCTGGCAGGGCTATATGATGAAACAGGAATAGAGGGCATTTTGAAGAGTGCCGCTGAAGGGAAGTTGAAGGTCCTTTTCGTGTTAGGAGTGGATCTGCTTAACACCTATCCCAATGGAGCCTTGGTGAGAGAGGCTTTAGCCAACGTTGATACCTTAGTGGTTTACGATCTCTTCTTCACAGACACAGCTGCCTATGCAGACATTTTCTTACCTGCCACCTCTTTTGCAGAAGAAGACGGGATGGTGATCAACTTCCTTTGGGATGAGCAGAAAAGGAGAAAGGCCCTTAAACCAAAAGGCATGAGCAAACCACTTTGGGAGATAGCCTCATTGCTTAGTGCTGCTGTAAGAGGTGAAGAGAGTAAAACCTCTTTAGAGTCCTTAAAAGGAGAAATGGAAAAGAGCGGGACCTTCACCAACCCTGCCTCTTGGGAACCAACAGAGGAAGAAAGGCCCTCCATCAAAGGAGAAGGCGTCTTGGCAAGAGTAACCTCGGCCTATTACCGATCTGCAAGATACAGCTCTCACTGCAAGGCGGTAGCGGCTATTGACCAAGAGCCATTCTTGGCGATTAACCAGTCTGAGCTTGATGGGTTAGGCCTGAAAGCAGACGGCAAGGCCAGGGTGAAAGCCAATGGTTCAACCTTTGAGCTGAGAGTGAAAGCAGTTGATTACGTGCCTTCAGGGTCGGTTCTGATCTACGGCGGATTTGAAAACTTTCCTCTCACCTCTCTCCTTTCCGGAAGGTGGGAGACAAGAGTCACCATTACGCGGGGGGAGGACTAAAAGATGTTAGCTCTCGTTGTAATCACCATCGTCAAATTGCTGGTTCTGTTTGCTTTCACCATGACCTGCGTGGCGTACGGAACCTTGGCAGAGAGAAAAGTATGCGGCCACATTCAAGACCGAATTGGCCCCTGCTAC
Source organism: bacterium (assembly GCA_027080315.1). Taxonomy (GTDB): domain Bacteria; phylum Thermosulfidibacterota; class Thermosulfidibacteria; order Thermosulfidibacterales; family JALWSI01; genus JALWSI01. Next base: position 1,331 of record JALWSI010000071.1, read on the forward strand.
TGTGGTCCAAGAGGCCTTTTGCAACCTTTAGCAGACGGTCTCAAGCTCTTCTTCAAAGAAGACATCACCCCTTCTGAAGTGGACAAACCGGTGTTCATACTGGCACCGGTGCTTGCAGTGGCGCCTCCCCTTCTGGCAATAGGGGTTATTCCCTTTGGGGAGAGTATCACCCTATTTGGCCACAAGATACCCTTGGTAGTTGCTGACGTGAACGTGGCTGTTCTCTATCTCTTCGCAGTAGCCTCTTTCTCCGTATATTCCATCGTTCTGGGAGGTTGGGCATCCAATTCCAAATACCCTCTCTTGGGAGGACTCAGATCGGCTGCTCAGATGATAAGCTACGAGCTGGTGCTCGGCCTTTCAATAATGGGAGTGATCATGCTGGCCGGCTCTTTCAGCCTAACCGACATAGTGCATGCTCAGAAACACTGGTGGTTTGTTCTGACTCAACCCCTTGGTTTCCTCATCTACATAGTGGCAGCCACCGCAGAGCTGAACAGATTACCCTTTGACCTTCCTGAAGCCGAATCTGAGCTGGTAGGTGGGTATCATACCGAATACAGTTCAATGAAATTCGCCATGTTCTTCTTAGGCGAGTACGCCAATATGGTGGTGGCCTCCGCCGTAGGAGCGTGTCTCTTTCTGGGAGGATGGAACCCTCCCTTCGCCTTCCTGAGCTTCATTCCCGGAATAATCTGGTTCTTGATCAAACTCTTCTTCATCTTCTTCACCCTCTTATGGATAAGGTGGAGCTGGCCAAGGCTTAGATACGATCAGCTAATGACCTTCTCGTGGAAGTATCTGCTACCTCTCTCTTTACTGAACATTGTAGCCACGGCAGGGGTCATGCTGTGGATGCATAGGATTTGAGAGGAGAAGAGAGATGTTTGGGCCTCTTTTGAACGGATTGAAAATCACTTTGAAGCACATGGTGACTCCTGGAGTTACCGTGAAATACCCCTACGAGCACCGCAAGGTAGCTGAGAGGTATAGGGGCAGACACATATTGAAGGTGGACGAAGAGGGAAGAGAGCTCTGCTGCGCATGCGGGCTGTGTGAAGCCGTGTGCCCTTCTCGGTGCATCACCATCTACGGAGAAGAAGACGAGCGTTTTGAAAAGTCTAACGTGGGTAAAATAGCGGGATTCTACCAAATAGATTATACCCGCTGCATATTCTGTGGTTTCTGCGTAGAGGCGTGTCCCCGAGGAGCCATTGAGATGACCCAGTTCTACGAGCTTGCTGAACCCGCCCAAAAAGGCGACGATCCTCGGGCTGGGCTGCTCTACTACAAAGAGAGGTTAATGAAAGAACCACCTACTCTGGGTGAGGAAGGGGGTGCCAAATGAGTCATCTCCTGCCATACATGCCTTACGCCCTGCTCTTGCTATTCACCTTGGCCTTGGCTGTAACAGGGCTGGGAGTCATAATTCTGCCCAACCCAGTCCATGCAGCATTGGCTTTGCTCGCCAATCTCGTTGTAACCTCCCTCCTGTACTTGGTGATGTTAGGAGCTCCTTTCGTGGCTATGGTACAGCTAATAGTTTACGCAGGAGCCATACTGGTGTTCATCCTCTTTGTGATTATGCTCATGAACCTGCGCAAAGAGGAGTACACCTTTAAAGTCTGGCCCATGAGGGCCCTGCTGGGAATAGGTGCAGCTGCAATCTTCTTCTTTCAGATCTTCGCACTTAATCCCAACTTTGCAGGCAAGGCCCTGCTTGGTGCACAGGGGCCTGATGCCAAGGTGTTGGCCGACCTCATATTCTCAAAGTATCTCATGCCCTTTGAGCTGGTCTCTCTGCTAATATTTGCAGCAGCGGTCGGCGCAATAGCCTTGGCCAAGAAGAAGGCTTAGGAGGAGAAGATGGGAGCTTTACCGGTGTATCACTACGTTGGAATGGGCCTCCTCCTCTTTCTCATTGGTGCTGTGGGAGTGATCATACGAAGGAACGCTATCGTTATGTTCCTTTGCCTTGAGCTTATGCTTAACGGCGTAAACGTGATCTTCATGGCGCTGGGAAGGGCAAAGGGGAGCGTAGAAGGCCAGGTGATTGTCCTCTTCGTCATGGCGGTGGCTGCTGCAGAAGCGGCCATTGGTATGGCTATCATCACCTCCTACTACAGAACCCACAGGTCGGTGGATGCTGACAAGGCCGACCTGATGAAATGGTGAGGCAAGGGGGCTTAATCATGCTGACGAGTATTTGTGCTGTTATCGGATTTCCCCTGTTGGGAGCCACCATAAACGGTCTGTTTGGCTGGAAGATTAAGAGAAAGGCTCACTGGGTGGCGGTACCGGCTATTGCCCTCTCTGCCATCTTCGCCTTAAGGCTATTCAGCCAGGTGTTGGCAGGACACACCTTTGTAGGTGATCTCTACCCATGGCTGGTTATAGGCAAGCTCCATGTTCCCATTGGCTTCCAGTTGGACCAGCTGTCGGTCTTCATGATCACCACCGTCACCTTTGTGGCCACCTGGATACACATCTACTCAATAGGGTACATGGATCACGAACCTCCCATGGGCTACGCCCGTTATTTCTGCTACCTCAACATGTTTGTCACCTTCATGCTGGTGCTCTGTCTGGCCAACAACTACGTGCTCATGTTTGTAGGATGGGAAGGAGTAGGGTTATGCTCCTACCTTCTCATTGGATACTGGTATGAGAAGGCCAGTGCAGCCAATGCTGGTATGAAGGCCTTTGTGGTGAACAGGATTGGTGATTTCGGGTTTATGATTGGGCTCTTTCTTATCTACAAGTTTGTGGGCTCATTACAGTTCAATGATGTCTTTGCACATGCCCACGAGATAACCCCCGCCATGGCAACCATAATCACTCTGCTTCTCTTCACTGGTGCAACGGGTAAGTCGGCACAGATCCCGCTGTACGTGTGGCTTCCCGACGCCATGGAGGGTCCCACCCCGGTGAGTTCCTTGATCCACGCCGCCACAATGGTCACCGCTGGAGTTTACATGGTGTCAAGATCCCACGCCTTGTTCAATCTGGCACCCCTATCAATGGAGGTTGTTGCCACTGTTGGTGCTGCAACAGCATTCTTCGCCGCAACAATGGCTCTGGTGAATAACGATCTGAAGAGGGTGCTTGCTTACTCCACGGTTAGCCAGCTGGGATACATGTTCATCGGTGTTGGCGTGGGAGTTTACGCTGCAGGTATATTCCATCTAATGACCCACGCCTTCTTTAAAGGACTGATGTTCTTGACAGCAGGCTCCGTTATGCATGCCCTTCACGGCGAGCTGGATATGCAGAAGATGGGAGGTCTCCTCAAGAAGATGCCCATCACTGCTATAACCTTCATCGTTGGAGCCACTGCCATTGCAGGAATTCCCCCTCTGGCTGGTTTCTGGTCAAAAGACGAGATCCTTGCAGGTGCCTTTGTGCACGGCCACAAGGTGATCTGGTTTGTGGGTACCTTTACCGCCTTCCTCACTGCCTTCTACATGTTCAGGTTAATATTCTTGACATTTTTCGGAGAGCCCAGAGATGAGCATATTCACGAGATCGCCCACGAATCTCCACCTGTTATGACCATTCCTCTGATAGTTCTCGCCATTGGCTCTGCATTGGTGGGCTTTGCTGCTATTCTGCCCCATGGAGGAGTGGCCGGTTTCTTAAACCACGTGCTGGCCTCTGGACACCATGTTGCAGAAGCAGCAGAAGAGGGTGGCGGCGTTGAGCACATGCTCATGATCATCTCTGTGATAGCAGGCTTTGCGGGGGTAGGACTAGCCGCCTCTATGTATCTAAAAGGCGTTCCCAACCCCAAAACCCTTGGCAGCACCTTTAAGCCCATTTACACCTTGCTCTACCACAAATACTACGTTGACGAGCTTTACTTCTTCCTCTTCGTGAACCCCTTAGTGGGTGGTTCTCGCCAGGTGTTATGGAAGTTCGTTGATGTTGTGCTTATTGACGGCACCGTCAACGGAGTGGCCAAGGTGTGTGGCTGGATAGGGAGCGGGCTAAGATACATCCAGACCGGGGTTATTGCTCACTACGCCATTGGAATCTTGGGAGGAGCCGTGATTCTCTACTGGTTACGGCTACTCTTTGGATGAGATAGAAGGGAGACTCTGCTATGACTGTGAACTATCCAATTCTAACCACAATCACCTTCTTCCCCTTAGTTGGGGTTGCGGTGATCTTGATGATAAACAAAGAGAAGGTGAATGTGATCAGGTGGACTGCCGCTATAACCGCCGCCATCAACCTCGTTCTCTCCATCCCCCTCTATTTCGCCTTCAACGGCAAATCGGCCAGCATGCAGTTTGTTGAGACCCATAAGTGGATACCAGCCTTAGGAGCCTCTTACCACGTGGGAATAGACGGGATCTCTCTCTTCTTGGTGCTTCTCACCACCTTCCTCACCGTGCTCTCTATCATGGCATCCTGGAGCATAGAGAAGAGGGTGAAAGAGTACATGATCTCTTTCTTGCTTTTAGAAGTGGCCATGATCGGTGTCTTCTGCGCCCTGGATATGCTTCTCTTCTACCTCTTCTGGGAGGCCATGCTGGTTCCCATGTTCCTTCTCATTGGTGTGTGGGGAGGTCCCCGGCGCATCTACGCAGCGGTAAAGTTCTTCCTTTATACCATGGCGGGATCGGTTCTCATGCTGGCAGCCATAATCACCCTTTACTACCACCACTTTCAGATCTCCCACAAACTCACCTTTGACCTGTTAAGCCTCATGAGCACACCAATAACGGGCAAACTCTCCCTCTTCCTGTTCCTGGCCTTTGCTCTGGCCTTCGCCATCAAGGTTCCCATGTTCCCCTTCCACACATGGTTGCCCGATGCCCATGTTGAGGCTCCCACTGCGGGATCTGTGATCCTTGCTGGGGTCCTGCTTAAGATGGGAACCTACGGTTTTGTGCGATTCTGTATGCCCTTCTTCCCCTTCGCCGTTAGCAAGTTTGCTCCTATCTTCCTCTCACTCGCGGTGATTGGCATAATCTACGGAGCCCTTGTAGCCATGGTGCAGGACGATATCAAGAAGCTGGTGGCATACTCTTCGGTCAGCCATCTGGGAACCTGTATGCTGGGAATCTTTGCCTTAAACGCCCAGAGCGTGGCCGGAGGTATGATGCAGATGATCAATCACGGTCTCTCAACCGGCGCCTTGTTCCTTCTGGTGGGAATGATCTACGACAGACGCCACACTAGGCTCATCAAAGAGTACGGTGGCATTGCAAAGGTGATGCCTATCTATGCCACCTTCTTCATGATTGCCACCTTCTCTTCCATCGGCTTACCAGGTCTAAACGGGTTCATTGGAGAATTCTTGGCTCTGCTGGGAGCTTTCCAGACCTATCCCTTCTTTGCAATTTTAGGAGCCACAGCCACGGTATTCTCTGCCTGCTACATGCTCTGGCTATACAAGAGAGTCTTCTTCCACGAGGTGACCGTATCTGCCAACAAGAAGCTTAAAGACCTTAACCTGCGTGAGATCGCTATCATGGTGATGATCGTTATCCCCATGTTCTGGATAGGGCTTTACCCCAAGCCGTTGCTCTCCAAGATGGAACCATCTATCAATCTCTTCATTGCCCAGGCCAAGGCTGCCCAGGTGAGAAAGGTGGCCCATGAGGAAAAGCTGCCAAAAGCGCTTCAGGTTGCTTTGAAAGGCGAAATTTCCGAGAAGGGGGAGATGTGAGATGATTAGCGTCACAGACATTGCCGTTCAGCCCATTCTGCCTCTCATCGCCGTGGTGCTTACTGCCATAGTGGTACTGCTTGTGGGCTCTTTTGGAGACCCAGAGCAAGAGAGCCATTATGGGTACATAGGAATCGCAGGGCTCATGCTCGCCGCATTCTTCAACATAAAACTCTGGAACCATCCCCCCTTTGTGGGCTACGGAGGCATGGTTCTCGTTGACAAGTTGGCTGTATTCTCAACTATGATCTTTCTATTTGCTGCAGCAGTCACCTTCCTCTCGTCTCCCGGCTACCTCTCTGTGGAGAAAAGGAACACCGGTGAGTACTACGGGTTGATCCTCTTCGCTGTAGCTGGAATGATCTGCATGGTGGCTACCAACCACCTGGTGATGTTCTTCTTGGGACTTGAGATCCTCTCAATATCCCTCTACGCCTTGTCAGGATTTGTACGCCAGAGGCCAGTGTGCAACGAAGCCGCCATGAAGTACCTATTCTTGGGAGCCTTTGCTACGGGTTTTCTCCTTTTGGGAATGGCCCTGATTTATGCAGAGG
>JALWSI010000072.1 GCA_027080315.1 bacterium
ATCCTCTTCAGCCCCTGTCAAATTAACCTCCAACTACAGCCACTTCGTTCAGAATCAACCAGTACATACCCAGAACCTTAACCATCTCCATAAGGCCTTCAAACGATACTGGCTTCACCAAGTATGAGTTGGCCCCAAGCTCGTAGGCTTTTTTTATGTCTGGGGTCTGGTTAGATGAGGTGAGCACCACCACAGGTATCTTCTTCACTCCAGGATTACCCATTCTCCACTGAAGCACCTCAAAACCAGACATTTTTGGCAGTTTAAGGTCTAAAAGTATCAGCATAGGCAAAGGATGCTCATTCCTATCTGCAAACTCTCCTTCTCCAACCAAATAGGCAACGGCCTCTTCCCCGTCCTCCACCACAAAAAGGGGATTAGCCAGTTTAGCCTTCTTGAAGGCCCTCTTAATCAAAAAAGCATCGTCTGGGTTGTCTTCTACTAACAGCACAGTTCCCGACATCTTTTATTCCTCTTCCCTTGCTTCAGGCAACTCAAACCAGAACCTGCTCCCCTTTCCTGGTGTTGACTCTACTCCCACCGCTCCTCCCATCCTCTCTATTCCTCTCTTCACAATAGCAAGCCCTATTCCTGTCCCAGAGTAGCTCTCAACCCCGTGTAGCCGTTCAAAGATGTGAAAGATCCTCTCTTTATGCTTCTCTTCTATCCCCAAACCGTTGTCAACGAACCATACCCTTAAACGGCTATTCACCCTTTCTGATACCACCTCTACAATAGGCTTCACATCCTTGTCAACAAATTTAAGAGCATTTCCCAAAAGATTTGAGACCACCTGCTCCAAGATCAATCTGTGTCCCTTCACCTTCCCTAAAGGATACCTCACCTTCACTTCAGCCCCTTTCTCCCTAATCTCCACCTCAAAGTGCTGTAACACATCTTTCACCACCATGTCCATATCCACCGCTTCCAAGCGAATCTCCTGTTTAGATATGCGACTGTACCTCAACAGATCGTCAATCAGCTTATCCATCCTTCTGGCAGAGGCCACGATTCGGTCCACGTACTCTCTGGCAAGCTCTGAAAGCTCATCACCAACATCCTCTTTCAGGGCATTGGCAAACCCCTCCATTGCCCTAAGGGGAGCCCTGAGATCGTGGGAGACAGAAAAGGTAAACGCCTCAAGCTCGTTGTTCATCACCTCAAGGCGTTTAGTCAATCTCTCTAATTCCGCAACCTTATGACTCAGCTCTTCTGTACGAAGCCTGACCTGCTCTTCAAGCTCCTGAGCGTGAAGTCTCTCTTTTTCAAAGAGCATGATCATCTCTAAGCCCAAAGAGAGCTCACCTGCAAGGGTCTCTAAGAAAGAGCGTGTTGACTCAAGAGAGACCTCCTTCTTCCATCCAAGACTAAGCACTCCCAAACATCGATCTCCCCGTGAAAGTGGCAAGGCCACAAATGATCGCATACCAGAGTTTACACAAACCCCATCTGAGCACTCCTCAAGAGGTCTTACATCCTGACAAAGCACAGGCTGCCCTTTGGCAAAAGCCGTTCCGCATGGGCATTTCCCGGGCTCTAACGGTAGATGGACACACTCCTCGTTCAGGTATAAATGGGAGAAATTGGACTTTAACTCGTCGCTTTTTGCAGGAAATAGCAATACGAGATCTGCACCTGTATGCTCTTTAACCAAGGGAAGCACCCTCTCAGTGGCCTCTTTAACGCTGCGGCTGGAGGCAAGAAGAGTTACAGCCTTGCGCAACAGCTCAATCTCTCTCATTCGGGCGCTTTCTTCTGTCACATCCACTACGGTTCCCAGTATGGCGGTATCACCACCGTACTCAATGCACCTGCCAAAGCCCTGAAGCACCCTTACACTGCCATCTTTCTTAAAACTCCTGAAGATTACATGGTCAGTCTCTCTCTCCCCCTCAATCAATCCCCTTATCTTATCCCAAACCAAAGAGAGATCCTCGGGATGCACAACATCAGCGATGCGTATCTTTCCAACCATCTCTTCTGGAGAATAACCTACCATGTCGGCTGTGGCCTGATTCACATAGAGATATCTCCCCTCGGGAGAGAGAAGGAACACTCCAACAAGGGCCTGTTCCACCAGTCCTCTGAACATGGCCTCAGACTCGGTGAGCCTCTCCTCAACCCTCTTTCTGCGCACAACATTCACCACCAACAGCACAACCGCCAACAACAAGGTTAGGATGGTAAAAATCGTGTACCACACCAAGTGCTTGTGTCTGGTGTAGATATTTTGGGGCATATTAATAACCATGCTATCTTGAGGCAGTTTGGATACGGGGATCCTAAACCTCTTAAGCTCTCTGTAATCAAACATGTACCTGTTAGGGCTTCTTTTAAGAACAGAGATCTCTCTGATTGGTCTGCCCCTCAGAATCTGAAGCGCCATCTCGCCAGCAGCCTGGCCCTGCGCAAATCCAGAGACAAGCTTGCCCCCAACTATCCCGTGCCCCAGAACAAAGTCCCACATGCTGTAAATGGGAGCCTTGCACACGGCTGAGATCCTCTCAAAGGCCTTCTGCATAGATACGGTGGCACCACTATCGTCATAGAAGAAGGAGGAACCCTCAACCACTATGGAGCTAGGAGGGATGTTACGAGCCTTTGATAGTATATCGCTCAACAGATGGGCTTTTAGCAAAACCAGCTTATTTATCACGTTGAGTTTTTGGGCGGCCTCTTTTATTTTCTCCTCGTTCTTCTGAGCTGTGACGGTGTTGTCATCCACTATGGCGTAGATCTTCTCAGCGCCAGGATGGAGCCTAAGGGCAAGTCTAAGGGTGTCAAAAGTGGAATCGCTCTCTGGCACCCCCGTAACAAGGGGATCCCCTCGTAGCATGGCAGGAGTAAAGTTGTTCACTCCGCAGAAGACTATTGGCACCTTGGGAAACAGCCTATTGTGATAGCTCACCGCAAAAGTGAAAGCGTTGTTGTCGGTCACAATCACAAGGTCTATTCTTACAGCCAGGTACTTGAATTCGTAGAGATTAGCCAAACGCTTCTGGTATTCCCTTGTGAAGGGCACCCTTTTGGTGTCCATATACTCAATGTAAAACCGCGTATGGGGATACCTGCTTAGAACAGACTCTATTCCCCTCTCCTCGCTCGCAGTCCAGGGATAGTTTGGATGGTAAGAGTGGATAATCAACACATTCCACCGCCTTCCACTATCCGCATGGGCAACAGAAAGAAATAAGAAAACCCCTATAAGGAGAACCCCTTTTTTTAAAACTCTATGCCGCATGGCTAACCCCCTCCATTTACTGCAAGCTACATAAGTAACCTAATTAAGTCAAACTTGAATATTCTCTCCAACCACCTATACTCAGGGGAACCTGGTAAAGGAGGGAGACTGTGATACTTAAGCGAATGAGGCTTCTCGTCTTGGTGGGAATATTGGCTCTCTTCCCCTCCCTGACATGGGGGTCTCCTCTCTCCATTGAGGACTGCATCAACCTCGCCTTTGCCCATAACCCCTATCTGAAAAGCTACTACGCAGAGTGGATGGCCTCTAAGCCCCTGAGGTGGGAGGCTTTCTCCGGGTTTCTACCAGAGATCTACCTTGAGAACTCCTTAACCAGAAGGGCATTAGAAGACGTGTCCCCTTATTATCACCAGTATTCCGAAGTGGTATTAACCTATAATCTCTTTGCAGGAGGCAAGACGGTAAACTCGTACCGCGAGGCCACAAGCCAGATAGCCGCGTCCAACGCCAGGTACCGGCAGGCAATGATTGACACCGCATACAGGGTTGCCAACGCCTTCTACACCCTCATGGAGAAGCAAGAGATGGTTAAAGCCGCCAAGGATGACCTGAAAGACGCCCAAACCAACCTTGGACTTGCCAAAGCCCGGTTCAAACAGGGGCTCTCTCCATACGCAGACGTGATCAAGGCAAAGGCTGGGGTAGAGAACGCCAAATACAAGCTCACCCAGAGGCTAAAGGAGTATTACGTTGCCCAAGGAGAGCTCAACAAAGAGATCGGTCGTCCCATCATGGAGAAGGTGGAGATAACCGCCGACTTTGGAAACCATACCGAGGAGATCCCAAAAGACTTCAGCAGCCTTGCAGAGGAGAGCTTCTCTAAGAACCCATACATCGCCGAGATCGCCCAAAGGTTAGAGGCTGAGCGAAGCCGCAAACGCAAGGTTTACAGTGAGTTTCTTCCCTCTCTGGACTTCACCTGGTACTACGGATGGCACGACACCTCCTTTCCACCCAACGACTACAAAGAGTGGGAATGGACCCTCACCCTGAGAATCCCTATATTCTCAGGGTTCTCAAGCAGAGCCAGGCTGCTAAGGGAGAAAGCGTTGGTAGAGTCTTTGGAGGAACAGTTAGAATGGGAGAAACGCACAGTGACCCAAGAGGTATGGCAGGCCTTTCAGGAGCTTCGGGCAGCCAAGGCCAATGTGGCCCAGTCGTCGGCCTATCTGGAGAGCGCCCAGGAGGACTTAAGGATAACCCAGGGACGCTACAAAGAAGGTCTGGCCAACATGGTTGACCTCATAACCTCACAGGCCTCCTTGTCTCTTGCCAGAGCAAAGCAGATCTCAAGCATTGCCAACTTTAAACGAGCATTAGTGGCCCTTGAGAAGGCCATGGGCAGAATACCGGTTCTGGAGAGAGTAGATGGCAAGGATTAAGACCGCCAAAATAGAAAGGGCAAGAGAGGGCCATACCTTAAAGCTCGCTCTGCTGCTCATGATTCCCGTATTACTGGTCTCATGCGGCCATGGAAAAGGTAGCAAGGAGAAACCAAAGGGAAGCACAAAGGTTGCGCTGAGAGACGTGCGAAGAGAGGTTGTGGCCACAGGAGCGGTTAAGCCCAAGGTGGGCGCCCAGGTGAAGGTGGGTTCACGCATATCCGGAAAGCTGGAGAAGCTCATGGTGCAGGCCGGGGACAAGGTTGAAGAGGGGGAGCTCATAGCCGTGGTGGAGCATCAGGATTTAGAGGCCCGGGTTGATAGACTAAAGGCCACCTTAAAGGGACTGGAGATACGCAAGAGAGAGGACTTGAAGGAGCTTGCAAATGTGATTGACGAAACCGAGGCCAAACTGGCCCTGGCCAACCTTGATCTTAAACGCTACACCGCCCTTTTGAAGAAGGGCTACGTTGCAAAAGCAGAGGTGGACAAGGCAGAGCGCGACGTTAAGGTGCTGAAAGCCCGACTGTCAGCAGCAAAGAGGAAGTATCAATCAACCAAGGCCAGATACATCCAAGAGATCGCCCAGACCAAAGCCCAGCTTAAAGAGGCAGAGGTTCATCTATCTTACGCCTTCATAAAGGCCCCCATCACCGGCACGGTCTCTTCTGTCACCACACAGCAAGGAGAGACCGTGGTGGCAGGCCTCAACGCCCCAACCTTCATCACAATAATAGACCTTGGACGCCTGCAGGTTGACGGCTTTGTTGACGAGACCGACATAGGCAAGGTGAAGCCGGGACAGAAGGTAGAGTTCACTGTAGACGCCTATCCAGATCGGATCTTTCACGGCCACGTTAAGACCATCTACCCCGGAGCAATCATAAGAGACAACGTGGTCTATTACGACGTGGTGGTTGAGATAGACGATCCATACCAAGGGGTCTTAAGGCCAGAGATGACCGCCAACCTCACCTTCATAACGGGAATCCACAAGCAGGTTCCCACGGTGCCAGACAAGGCCATTCGCATGGACACCACAGGCAAAGAGTACGTGCTGGTGAAAGAGGGAAGAGGCTGGAAGAAGAGGTACATAACCACAGGATGGTCAAGCGGGGGCTACACAGAGGTTAAGAGCGGCTTGAAGGCAGGAGAAGAGATTGCCCTCTGGTGATCTGGTTTGAGGAAGACCCATGGCCAGAACCATAATATCAGCCACTAACATCACCAAAGAGTATCCTTTGGGCAAGGGCACGGTTAAGGTGCTAAAGGGGATCTCGCTGCAGGTGGAAGAGGGCAGCTTTCTCTCAATAATGGGCCCATCAGGGGCAGGAAAATCAACCCTTATGCACATCTTAGGGTGCTTAGACACCCCCACAAGCGGCACATACATCCTTGACGGAGAGGACGTCTCAAAGATGGACGACGCCAGGCTGTCAAGGGTGAGAAACGCCAAGATAGGCTTCGTGTTTCAGGCCTTTCATCTTATTCCATGGGCCACAGCCCTTGAGAACGTTATGCTGCCCTTTCTCTACAGCCGGGAGGTCCCCAAAGACGCCCTACAGAGGGCCAAAGCCGCCCTTGAGCGCATGGGCATGGGAGAAAGGCTCAACCACAAGCCCTCTGAACTCTCAGGAGGTCAGCAGCAAAGGGTGGCCATTGCCCGGGCCATAGTGAACAACCCCGCCATGATCATGGCAGACGAACCCACAGGGAACTTAGACTCTGCCGCCAGCCAAGAGGTGATGGAGATATTCAAAGAGATGAACCGCGAAGGACGCACCATCATACTCATCACCCACGATCCAGAGATCGCGGCCTACGCCTCAAAGACCCTCTTCATAAGAGACGGGGTTATTCAGAGCAGCTAAGATGACCTTGGGGCTCTTCACCAGAGAGGTTGGAAAAGAGATGAGGGCCTCGCGTTTGGGGGTCTTCTTTATGTCTTTGGGCATGATCATTGCCGTGCTCTCAATCACCCTCATCACCTCCCTTGGTGAGGGAACCCGCATCAAGATCACCGAGATCCTGCAGCAGCTAAACTTTGGCTCAAACGCCTTCTTGGTGCTTGCAGGGGGAGGAAAGTTCTTTGGCCCTGCACAGACCAGACGGGACACCCTCACCCTTGAAGACATGGAGACCATCGCCCGCTACGACTTTGTGGTGGGGGTCTCGCCAGGCCAGTTCGCCTTCAGACCCGTCTCTTACAGAGGGAAGGTTTACAAGACCAGAATAAACGGGGTTATGCCCCAATGGGCCCCCCTTGCCCACTGGAGTGTGGTGAAGGGGAGGTTTCTCACCTGGGAGGACCTGAAGAAACGCGCCAAGGTGGCTGTGCTGGGATGGAAGACCGCCAAAGACCTCTTTGGAGATACCGACCCTCTGGGAAAGTACATCAAGGTGAATGGCATCCTCTTTAAGGTGATAGGGGTGCTTGAGAGCAAAGGCTCTGTGGGAAGACACCCCTTGGATTTAAGGGTGGTGATACCCCTCACCACCTCTCAGCACAGGCTGCTGAACAGAGACTGGTTGGACGTTGCCAAGGTGGTGATCTCTCCTGATCGTGACGTGCACGAGGCACAGAGGCTAATAGCAGAGCTTTTAAGGAGAAGGCATCACATTCTACCGCCCAAACCCGACGATTTTCGCATAATCACCTCAGAGCAGATCATAGCCTTTCTCACAAAGGCCACCCACACTCTAACGGTTATGCTGCTTCTAATAGGCACCATCTCTCTTGTGGTTAGTGGAATCATCATAACCAACATCATGCTGGCTGTGATAACCCAGAGAAGAAAGATCATCGGCATAAGACGGGCCCTTGGTGCCACGGGAAGAGAGATTATGTTGCACTACACAATATTCTCATTAT
>JALWSI010000073.1 GCA_027080315.1 bacterium
GAACAGGCTCTTGGCCAGCGAAGGGATTCTGGTGAAGGATAAACAGCTTGGCACGAGCTTCTTCACCAGAAGGGTGGAAGAGATCACTACAGTGGCAGGGGCTAAACACCTGCTTAGAAGGTTTCTGTGGGAGGAAATACCACCCCAAAAGGCCGCCCTTAGAAAGGCCATCTACCACCTCTTATCTCCACTTATTAGACCAACCTTTAGCCTCAATGAGAAAGAGACTGAACACCTGCAAAACCAACGATTGAAGAAGGTTAAGGACGTGTACTTGCAGGTGAAGAAAGGTGAGGTGATAATAAGAGAAGGCGAGATAGTGACCGACTCTATTCACCGGAAACTGGAGCTCATTAGGCAGAAGAGCCAAGGCGAAGGCTTTGCCCTGCCCTTTCTGGGCAGGCTTCTTTTGATCTTGCTTCTGCTGACCACGGCCCTATTCTCATGGCCTTTAGTGTACAGGGGAAGAAGGGACCACAGGCTCGCCTTTCAACTTCTGCTCTTCTCTCTGGTTATAGGAACCTCCATTCTAAGGGCAGGCTATGCCTTGGTAAACTGGACAGATGGCCTTTCACTTACCCTTGTGAACGAAGCGGTGATTATTCTCTCAGTGCCCTTCTCCTTCTCTCCCGCCTTCTGTGCTCTGATACTGGGTGGTGCTACAACCCTTCTATCCATAGCCTTAACAGCAACCCTATCCATAATGCTTCCACACATATACCCTTTAATTCCAATAGTTATTGTTGGCATAGGAACCTCTGTATTCTACGGATTCAGCCGCAGCGTAAGGCAAAAGGGGTATCTTCTCTCCCTTTCCATACCCGCCATAGCCGCTTTAGCCTTGGCGTTGGCATGGGGGATATGGAGCGGCACTTTGCTAACCCCTTCTTTTGTGGTGATGCTATGCGCTGCAATAAGCGGAGTGGCCTTGCTTTTGCTGTTGGCTTACTCCCTTATGCCTGTCACAGAATTCATATTTGGAATAGTGACAGACGTGGGATTGCTAAAGCTCGCCAATCTTAACCACCCCTTACTGCAACAGCTTCTTGAAAAGGCCCCTGGCACCTACAACCATAGCATGAATGTGGCCAGCCTTGCCGAGGCAGCAGCCCAGGCTGTTAACGCCAACGCCTCTCTGGCCAAGGTGGGAGGCTACTATCACGACATTGGAAAGATAAAGAATCCCTCATACTTCATTGAGAACTCAGATGGAAAGAGCAAACACGACGGACTAGCCCCCTCTATGAGCCGTCTCATCATCCTCTCCCACGTGAAAGAGGGAATAGAGCTTGCCAAAAGATACCGACTTCCCACGGTGGTTCAGGACATAATCGAACAACACCACGGTACTACCCTGATCAGATTCTTCTACCATAAGGCCATAGAGCAAGAGGATGAAGAGGTTAGCGAAGAGACCTTCCGTTATCCCGGTCCAATTCCCCAGTTCAAAGAGGCGGCCATTGTGATGATGGCAGATTCTGTAGAGGCTGCCTCACGCAGCTTAAAAAAGCCATCTCCTTCAAGGTTAAAAGGATTGGTGAAAGAGGTGGTACATAGCATATTTCTGGAAGGTCAGCTTGAGGATTGTGACCTAACCCTGAGGGATATTCACGTCGTCATGGAGGTCTTCTCCCGAATGCTCATAGGCCTATTTCACAAAAGAATTGACTACCCCAAAGTATAACTGAGGAAAAGTGATGGGTGTAACAATCTTGAACCAACAGGAAAGTTCCAAGATTAAGCATAGCATTCTGCGCAAGGTGGCCAAATGTGTGCTTGAGAGGTTTGGAGAAGAAAGGGCCTCTTTGAGCGTGGTGCTTGTAGATGACGAGACCATCTCGTACTACAACGAAACCTACCTCTCCCATGAAGGCCCCACAGACGTGATATCTTTTCCTCAAAGAGAGGGAGAGGTTCTTTCTCCAAAAGAAGAGCTGCTTGGAGACGTTATGATCTCTGTGGAAAGGGCAAAGGCCCAGGCAGAAGAGTACGGACACAGTCTTGAAGAAGAGGTGATCCTGCTACTCATACACGGGATCCTCCACCTTCTTGGATGGGACGACAAAGACCCGGAAGAGAGATCAGAGATGGAGAAAGAGCAAGAGAGGCTGCTTAGGGAGTGTTACCAACAGAGATACCCATTCCCCTAAGCTTTGAGAGATTTGACTGGCACGAGAACCGGGGATTCTACCTTCTCCTATTCACCCTTGAGAGATCAGAGATTCTCAGCATAGGAAGATTAGGAAAGTGCAGATTTGATCCGGGGCTCTACTGCTACGTGGGAAGTGCAAAGAGGAACCTGAGGCAGCGCATAAGGCGTCATTGCTCCTCAGATAAGCCCATGAGATGGCACATAGATCCTCTTACGCTGATAGCCACCATAAGGGCGGTGGTTCCCATACCCTGGGCAGGCCACTCCGAGTGTGAAATAGCAAACTCTCTGGTCAGGAAGGAATGGAGGAGATACCCAAAAGGGTTTGGTGCCTCAGACTGCAGGTGTAAAGGCCATCTTCTCTACCTGGATACCAAAGAGAGTTGAGTATATCCCTATTGTTGTGTATTCTCTCAGTATGGAGAAGATTGAGAGAGACAGATGGCTTGCCATAAAGAAGGTGATCTTTGATGTTGACGGGGTCCTCACCGATGGCAGGATAATAATGGACGGTGAGGGCAGAGAGCTTAAGTTCTTCAACGTTAAAGACGGCCACGGCATAGTGCTGCTACACAGGGCGGGGCTCTCCTCAATGATCATCACCGGCAGAAGATCAAAGGTAGTGGAGCAAAGGGCAAAAGAGCTTGGAATCACAGAGGTCTACCAGAAGATCCACAACAAACTGGGGCTGTTTCAGGAACTGGTTGAAAAGAACCAGCTAACACCCAAGGAAACCGCCTATGTGGGAGACGACATAGTAGACATCCCCATCATGAAGCGTGTTGGTCTGGCTGTCACGGTGGCAGATGCTCACCCCGATGTTAAAAAGGTAGCCCACTACATCGCCTCTCTTCCAGGAGGAAAAGGCGCTGTAAGGGAGTTTATTGAGATGCTTCTGAAGATTCAGGGGCACTGGGACAAGGTCACAGAGCGCTACTGGCTGTGAATAAGAAGATATGGCTACTGGCTCTCCCTTTGGTGTTTCTGGCACTGGTGGTGTGGGTGGTGCTGTGGGGAGAACACACCTATCGGATAAGCGGCATAAAGGCCAAAGGAAAACTCTCAAGAAAGGGAGTTGTGGAAGGCCTGGAGCTATCCAGCTCAAAAGAGGGAAAGCTCTCATGGCTGTTGAGGTCTCAGAAGGCCCAGGTAAAGGGGAACCTCTTTTTACTGGAGGGTGTTGAGATAACCTACAAGTATGCCCCAGGTAAGACCATTGTGGTACATGGCAGGTACGGAGAGGTTGACCAGAAAGAGCAGATTGGGCGCCTGTGGGGAGGAGTGGTTGTGACCATGGGAAGAGAGAGACTAACCACCTCTGAGCTGGTATGGGATCTGCACAGAAACAGGGTTAGCACAAGTAAAAGGTTCTCCCTTACTGGGCGGTATATGGTAGAGGGCAGAGGATTTGAACTCTTTCCCAACAAGGGAAAGGTTAAGGTTAAACACCTGAGAAAGGCGGTGATATTCTGAAAGATGAGATGGCTTAATTTCAATAGAGTGTGTCTCATCCTTGCCATTCTGCTAGTGGCAACGGCTTACAGCCATAACTGCAACGCTAAAGAGAAAAAGGGCAACCTTTCTGGGGTGCTCTTGCCCTACGTTCCTCCCCAAGGCCAGATTGTCCCCAATCAAAACAAGGAAGAGCCGCCTGTTCAGAAGCCTTCTTCAGACCAGAAAAAAACAACCAAACCTGAAAAGACCTCTAAAGTTAAAGAAAAGGCATCCCCCATCTCAATCACGGCTCTGCGCATGGAGGCCGACAACAAAGAGGGATGGGTGCTCTTCATTGGAAAGGTGAAAGCCATCCAGAAGGACATGGTGCTCACCTCGGAAAGGCTCAAGGTCTATCTGGACTCAAAGGGCAAGGTGAAGAGGGTTATAGCCTCTGGTGGCGTGAGGGTGGAACAGTCTGGAAGGGTGATCACCTCAAAAGAGGCGGAGTACAACCCCACAAAAGAGGTGGTGATCTTCACCGGAAATCCCAAAGCCTGGCAGGGCAAGAACGTTGTGATGGGTAAAAGAATCATCTACTTTGTGAAAGATAAGAGAAGCATGGTGGAGGGAGGCAACGGCAAGGTGAGTGCCGTGCTCTTTCCCAAAGAGAAGAAGGGTGGCAAGTAGCCTTGCTAAGGGCAGTGGGACTAGAGAAGAGCTTTGGCCAACGCCAGGTGGTGAAAGGCGTGGATCTCTACGTCTCAAAGGGGGAGGTGGTAGGGCTCTTAGGGCCCAACGGCGCAGGTAAAACCACCACCTTCTACATGATCATCGGCCTCATAAAACCCGACAACGGCCACATCTACTTAGACAGGGAAGACCTCACAGGAATGGCAATGTACCAAAGGGCCCAGAAGGGGCTATCGTATCTACCCCAAGAGCACTCTGTATTCAGAAGACTAACCGCAAAAGAGAACATCCTGGCTGTAATGGAGCTCAGGGGAATACCAGAAACAGAACGCAAAAGGCGCACAGAGAGGTTGATAGAGGAGTTTCACCTTGAAGCAGTGGCAGACACCATGGCATACGCCCTCTCAGGTGGAGAGCAAAGGCGGGTTGAGATCGCCAGGGCCTTGGCCCTTGAGCCCAAGGTTCTGCTCTTAGACGAGCCCTTTGCAGGCATAGACCCAATAGTGGTGGCAGAGCTACAGCAGCTGGTCATAGCCATGAAGAAGCGGGGAATAGGGATAATAATAACAGACCACAATGTTAGAGAGACCCTGAGAATAACCGACAGGGCGTACATCATAAACAAGGGAGAGATCCTTGCCCAAGGGGCTCCTAAGACCATTGCCAACGACACCCAGGTGAGATGCCTCTACTTAGGAGAGGATTTTGAGCTGTGAGTGGAGAGCTTAAACCTTCCTTAGAGCTTAAACCCACCCTGAGACAGGTGCTAAGCCCTCAGCTGAGGTTCTCCTTGAAGCTGCTTCAGATGCCAAAGCTTGAGCTAAGGCAGGAGATCATATCCGCATTGGAGGAGAATCCTCTTCTTGAGGAGATGGAGTGGACACCGCCAGAGGTGCCAACAGCCCCAGGTGGAGGTGGAGAGGAGGAAGGCCTAAGATGGGACAGAATCCCAGGTAAAGAACAGACCCTTTACCACCATCTTTTGAGCCAGATAGAGGTGACCCCCAACACCACCAAAGAAGAGAGAACCGCTGCAAGAAAGCTGCTTCTCTACCTGGATCCCATGGGCCATCTCATCATGGATCCCGAACTCATAGCCCTTGAGCTTGAGATGCCAGTGGAGCAAGTGAAGAAAGGGCTTAAGCTGCTTCAAAGGCTTGACCCCATTGGATGCGGAGCCCGGGACTGCAAAGAGGCGGTTCTGATCCAGGCAAAGACCAAGTACCCCAACGACAAGCTTCTTGCCTCCATAATAAGGGACCACTGGGAAGAGCTGTGCCAGGGACACTGGGGAAAGGTAGAGAAGATCTACAACCTCTCTGAAGAGGAGAAGCTGGGAATCCTGAAAAGGCTAAGAACCCTCGATCCCTTCCCCGGCATCAGATGGGGTGAAGCAGCCCAGAGCTTTGTTCAGGTAGAGGCCTACATCTACAAGGTGGGAGACGAGTATCAGGTTCATCTGGACGAGTCCGGCATACCCAGAATAAGGATAAACCCCACATACCTTGAGATGATGGAATCACCCAGCACCCCCGAAGAGGTGAAGGAGTTCATAAAAGAGAGGTACCAGAGGGCCCTGACCTTAGTTCAGAGCATTGAACAGAGAAAACGGACCATCCGCAGGGTTGTGGAGGTGATAATTGAGAAACAACGGCCCTTCCTTGAAGGGCGCTCCCAAGGGGTTATTCCCATGACCCTCAAAGAGGTTGCAGAAAAGGTGGGACTGCATCAGTCAACGGTTAGCAGGGTGGTGTCAAAGAAATATGTTCAGACACCTCAGGGCACCTTCCCCTTAAAGCTCTTCTTCTCAAGCAGCGTGGAAGGAAAAGAGGGAAAGGTGTCGGCAATGACCATAAAACAGAGAATAAGAAGGCTCATCTCTCAGGAAGATCCAGCAAAGCCTCTGGGAGATCAGGCCATAGCCGATATTCTCGCCAAAGAGGGCATCCGCCTTGCAAGACGCACCGTGACCAAATACAGAGAGGCCATGGGCATACCCGCATCTACCAAAAGACGGCTTAGGAGGTAATTAAAAAGATGAGAATAGCCATAACAGCAAGAAACACCGAGCTAACCCCGGCTCTGCGCGAGTATGTGGAAAAGAAGCTTGAGCGCATAGAGAAGTACCTTAGCGAACCCATAGACGTCAAAGTGGTTCTCATGGTTGAGAAGTTTCGCCAGCGGGCGGAGTTCAACGTGTCGGCCCCAGGGGTGAACCTGAACGCAGAAGAGGAGTCTCAGGACCTCTACGCCTCTGTTGACGTTGCCATTGACAAGCTTGAGGAGCAGGCCCGCAGGTACAAAGAGAAGGTTCAGCAGAAGGCCAGGGACGAGGAGCGGGCCTGGGTGAAGATGGAAGTGCTGGACTCAGAGGTGGAGGACGACTCTGGCCCCAAGATAATCCGCACCAAGCGCTTCGCAATTAAGCCCATGAGCGTTGAAGAGGCAGCCATGCAGCTGGACATCTCTGACTCCACCTTTTTGGTGTTTCTCAATGCTGCCACAGAGAGGGTTAACGTGATCTACAGACGCAAAGACGGAAACTTCGGCCTTATTGAGCCTGAGTTCTGAGCGGTTAATGAATAACGGGGAGGGCAGAGAAGAGAGACCCCCTACCCGATGCGTGGTGGTGACGGGTCTATCGGGGGCAGGCAAAAGTGCAGCAATAAAGGCACTTGAAGACATAGGCTTCTACTGCATAGACAACCTGCCCTTGGCCTTGGTGCCACCATTCACAGATCTCTGCCTTCGTTCCGAAAAGCCCCTGACAAACGTGGCCTTAGGCATGGACATAAGGGGGGGAGGAGACCTGCACCGGTTTCCGGCAACGGTTCAAGAGATGGAGGCCAAAGGGATCAAGGTTGAGGTGCTCTTCTTAGACGCCCGAATCCCCGTGCTGGTGAGAAGGTTCACCGAGACCCGCAGGCTTCATCCCCTGAAGGGGGGGGACTTAGAGAGCGACCTGAAGCGTGAGGCAGAGATGCTGAAGGATATCCGCAGCCTCGCTCACTTCGTCCTTGACACCTCAGACCTTACCATCCACCAGCTGAGAAGAACCGTCCAGTCCTTCTTTGGAGGAAATGAAGGCTTCTTCAACATCCTGCTTTGCTCCTTCGGCTATAAGTACGGACTG